>NZ_JBYTAG010000019.1:0-96731 GCF_058787995.1 Cupriavidus sp. FW305-27 | reverse complement strand
AGCCCCCGCCCGCCATGAAACGCTACGAAGCCCTTGCCGAGACCCTGGCCGCCGATATCCGCAACGGCAGCCTGCCGCCGGGCACGCGCCTGCCGTCGATCCGCAAGACCGTGGCCCAGTATGGCGTCAGCCCCTCGACCGCCTTCCAGGCCTATTACCGGCTGGAAGAGCGCGGGCTGGTACGGGCGCGCGAGCGCTCCGGCTACTACGTGGCGGGACCGGCGCGGCGCGAGCTGCCCCAGCCGCAGGCGCGGCCGTCGCGCCAGGTGTCGACGCAGGTCGACATCTCCAAGCTGGTCTTCGCCGTGCTGGAAGGCGCGCGTGACCGCGAGCTGGTGCAGTTCGGCTCGGCCTTTCCCTCGCCCGAGCTGTTCCCGTGGGAGCGGCTGGGCAAGTCGCTGGCGCGCGCCGGCCGCGCGCTCGACCCGTGGTACTCGGTCAACGACCTGCCGCCGGGCAATACCGCGCTGCGCCGCCAGATCGCGCTGCGCTACCTGGGCGCGGGCGCGCCGCAGCCGGCCGAGGACCTGATCGTCACCAACGGCGCGCTCGAGGCGCTCAACCTGTGCCTGATGGCGGTGACGCAGCCGGGCGACGTGGTGGCAATCGAATCGCCCGGCTTCTATGCCTCGCTGCAGGCACTGGAGCGGCTGCGGCTCAAGGCCGTTGAGATCCCGGTCGACCCCGCCGAAGGCATCGACCTGGGTGCGCTCGACACCGCACTGTCACGGCACCCGGTCAAGGCGTGCTGGTTCATGACGCAGTTCCAGAATCCGCTCGGCGCCAGCATGTCGGAAGACAAGAAGAAGGCACTGGTGGCCTTGCTGGCGCGCCACCAGGTGCCGCTGATCGAGGACGATGTCTATGGCGAGCTCTACTTCGGCAACCGCTGCCCGCTGCCCGCCAAGGCCTTCGATACGCAAGGCCTGGTGATGCACTGCAGTTCGTTCTCGAAGACGCTGGCGCCGGGCTTCCGCATCGGCTGGGTGGCGCCGGGCCGCTTTGGCGAAGCCATCCAGCGGCTCAAGCTGATGACCACGCTGTCTGCCGGTGTGCCCACGCAGGTGGCGCTGGCCGAATACCTGCAGCACGGCGGCTACGACAAGCACCTGCGCAAGCTGCGCCATGTGCTGGAGATGCAGCAGGGGCGCATGATCGATGCCATCGGCCAGCACTTCCCGGAAGATGTGCGCGTGTCCCGGCCGGAGGGCGGGTATTTCCTGTGGGTCGAGTTTGCGCCCGGCTTCGATGCATTGGCATTGCACCATGCCGCACTGGAGGCAGGCATCGGGCTGGCGCCGGGTCCGATCTTCTCGGCGCGGCAGGGTTACCGCAACTGCATCCGGCTCAACTACGGGCACCTGTGGAGCGATGAGGCCGAGGCTGCGGTAGCCACCCTCGGCCGGCTCATCGCGCAGCAGCAAGGCAGCTAGCGCGCATCGCGATGGCGGCGCAGCGCCCACTCCAGGGTCTCGAACGCTGCCTGTACCACCAGTGCCAGCACGGCCGCCGGGATTGCGCCGGCCAGCAGCAGCGCTGTGTCGTTGAGCGCCAGCCCGGTGGCAATGCGCTCGCCGAAACCACCGGCGCCGACAAAGGCCGCGATTGTGGCCGTGCCGACGCTGATGATGGCCGCGGTCTTGACCCCGGCCAGCAGCACCGGCAAGGCCAGCGGCAGCTCTACATAGCGCAGCACCTGTCCGCCGCGCAGCCCGAGCGCCCGCCCCGCATCGCGCATGCCCTGCGGCACCTGCTCCAGCCCGGTCGCGGTATTGCGCACGATCGGCAGCAAGGCATAGAGAAACAGCGCCACCATGGCCGGCCAGACGCCGATGCGGCCCAGCAGCGGGATCAGCATCGCCAGCAACGCCAGCGACGGCACCGTCTGCAGCACGTTGACCACGCCCAGCACAGCCTGTCCGGTGCGCCGCCGCCGCGCCGCCAGCATCCCCAGCGGCACGCCGACCAGCGTTGCCGCGCCGACCGCCCCCGCCACCAGGCCGACATGGCGCAGCGCCAGGCGCGTGGTGTCGGGCCCGAACAGCGCGGCAGCCAGCCGGCTGCGCGGTTCGGCACCGTCATGCGTTGCCTTTTGCCCCGCAGTGCCGGCCAGGAACGCGCGCGCGATTGCATCGAATGACTGGCCATCGATCTCCGCCGCCGCATTCATGGCGATCATGTCGTCGGCGCTGACGCGCCCGGCCAGCCGCTCCAATGCCTGCCAGGCCTGCGGGAAGCGCTGCGGTACGTCAAGGCGGTAGACCACTACTGCGTCGTAGCGCGGGAAGTAGTGCCGGTCGTCTTCCAGCACGCGCAGCTTGTACTTGCGGATCTTGGCGTCGGTGGAATAGATGTCGATGGCATCGACCTGCCCCGCGGCCAAAGCCTCGTAGGCGACGCCATGGTCCAGCCCGACCGGGCGTTGCGGCAGTCCATAGCGGCTGGCCAGCCCCGGCCAGCCGTCGGCGCGCCCCAGGAACTCGTGGGACAGGCCGAGCCTGAACTGCGGCTGCGCGGCGAGGTCGCTCAGCCGGCGCAGCGCGCCGGCGCGGGCATCGGACACGGCCAGCGCGTAGGTGTTCTCGAAACCAAGCGGAATTGCCGCGCCCAGCCCCATCGGCGCCAGTGCCCGCTGGATGGCATCGAGGCCGGCCCCCGGGTGCAGTTTGAGGATTTCGGCGGCGAGCGTGCCGGTGTAGTCGGGATAGAGGTCGATGCTGCCGGCCTTCAGCGCCTCGAAGACGATCGCGGTATTGCCCAGCCCTGGCTGGTGCTGCGCGGCGCCAGGCGGCCCCGCGGCCTGGGTCAGCAGTTCGCCAAGGATGTAAGACTCGGTGAAGCGCTTGGAGCCGATACGCAGCGGATCTGCCGCGCGCGCCGGCATCGCGCCCGCGAGTGCGGCAGCCAGCACCCAGGCCACTGCCCGCCACAGCGCGCGCCCTGTTCTCCCGATCTCCCGACTGCCGCGGATCCAAGCCAAAACGTCTGTCCCGATATGGGGCCGGTGTGCGCCCGGCATCGCTACATCATAGCTGCCGCATGTCCTTATCCCGAAATAGTATTTGCCATTTGCATGATGAAGGCATCAGAATCCGGATTACACATACATTAATCCCGAGACCCAGCCCGCCATGGAAATCCGGCAACTGGAAGCCTTCGCCGCAGTCGTCACCACCGGCAGCGTCACCGCCGCCGGGCGCCTGCTCGGCCGCTCGCAGCCGGCCATCACGCGGCTGATCCAGGAGCTGGAGGCCGAGCTGGGCTTTGCCCTGTTCACCCGCAGCGGCCCGCGCGTCAGCCCGACCGAGCAAGGCTTCCTGCTCTATGACGAAGTCGAGCAGACGCTGGCCGGCATGCAGCAGATCCGCACCCGCGCCGCGGCGCTGGCGCGCGGCGATGGCCGGCCCCTGCGCATTGCCGCGACCCCGGCGCTGGCGGCCGGCCTGCTGCCGCCGGCGCTGGCGCTGGCCTTTGAGCGCGGGCTGTGCGCGCCGGAACGCGTCGCGGTGCAGAGTGTGTCGCCCGAACAGGTGGTGCACGCGGTGCTGACCGGCGCCGCCGACATCGGTCTGAACAGCCTGCCGCTGGAACACCGCGGCGTGACCGTGCACTGGATCGGCCAGTCCGCGTGCGTCGCAGCCGTGCGTGCCGACGACGCACTGGCCGCACAGCCTGCGATCGCGCTGCAGGACTGCCGCGGGCGCCGCATCGTGACCATGCAGAACCCGTACCGGCTGCGCCGCCGCGTCGACCGGGCCCTGGCTGGCGCCGGCGTGCCCGAAGCGGGCGTGATCGACACCAACACCTCGATCAGCGCGCTGACCCTGGTGCGCGCCGGGCTGGGCATCGCCGTGCTGGAGCCGGTGACCGCCCGCGGCCTGCCGCTGGCCGATATCGCCGTGCGGCCCATCGATGCCGATATCCCTTTCTACTTCGGCGTGATCACGCCACAGGCCCGCCCGGCCAGCACGGCGGTGCTGGGGCTGGTGCAGGCCGTGGCCGACGCCGCCGCCGCGCTGTTGCCCGACCTGGTGCGGCGCGATCCCGCCGAACACGGCGCGCTGCTGCAATCGCTCTATGGCGATGCCAGCGACGACGCTGACACGCTCACGCAAGATGCCGGACTTCCAAGCCATGACTGACCTATCCGCCCCCGCCCTTACCCCCGCCGCCGGCCTGGCCGCGCTTGAAGCGCGCCTGCGCCAGGACCTGTCCTGGCTGGACCTGCCCGCCAAGGCCTGGACCATGCCGCGCAGCCACGATGGCCAGGACGTGCTCGACGTCGCCGTCATCGGCGGCGGCATGGCGGGACTCGCAGCCTGCGCCACGCTGACGCACCTGGGCATCCGCGTGCGCGCCTTTGACCGCGCCCCGGCGGGCTTCGAAGGCCCGTGGACCACCACCGCGCGCATGGAGACGCTGCGCTCGCCCAAGCAGCTGACCGGCCCCGCGCTGGGCCTGCCGGCCCTGACCTTCCGCGCCTGGTTCGAGGCGCAGTTCGGCGAGGCCGCCTGGCAAACGCTGGACAAGATTCCGCGCCTGCAATGGATGGACTACCTGCGCTGGTACCGCCAGGTGCTGGCGCTGGATATCCGCAACCAGCACCAGGTCAATGCCATCGTGCCGCGCGCGGACGGCCTGGTGGCGCTGTCGATGCAGACCCCGGACGGCCCGCACACCGTGCTGGCGCGCCGCGTGGTGCTGGCCACCGGCCGTGACGGCCTGGGCGGTGCCTACGTGCCGCCGGTCGCGGACACGCTGCCGCGCCACCTGTGGGCGCACTCGTCGGACGAGATGGACTACGCCAAGCTGCGCGGCAAGCGCGTGGGCGTGGTCGGCGTAGGCGCCTCGGGCATGGACAGCGCCGCGACCGCGCTGGAGGCGGGCGCCGCCAGCGTCGAAATGCTGATCCGCCGCCCGGACATTCCGCGCGTCAACAAGAGCAAGGGCGCCGGCAACCCTGGCCTGACCTTCGGCCACTACGGGCTGCCCGATGTCTGGAAATGGCGGCTGCGCCATTACATCAACACCCAGCAGGTGCCGCCGCCGCGCGGCAGCACGCTGCGCGTGTCGCGCCATGCCAATGCCTACTTCAACCTGGGCGCAGCGCTGGAAGCGATCGAGGCGCAAGGCGATGTCCTGCACGTGCAGACACCGCAGGGCACGTTCGAGCTGGACTTCCTGATCTTCTCGACGGGCTTCCGCATCGCGCTGGAAACACGGCCGGAGTTCGCCGCCTTCGCCCCGCATATCCGCTTCTGGCGCGACCGCCATGCGCCGCCCGCGGGCCAGGAAGACCGCGAGCTGTCCGACTCTCCCGATCTCGGCGCAGCCTTCGAATTCCAGGAGAAAACGCCCGGCGCCTGCCCCGGCGTCACGCGCATCCACTGCTTCTGCTATCCGGCGGCGCTGTCGCACGGCACCGTGTCCGGCGACATCCCGGCGATCAGCGACGGCGCACGCCGGCTCGGCCAGGGCATTGCCGCGCTGCTGTACCGGGAAGACGTTGAGCTGCACTACGCCGCGCTGCAGGCCTATGCCGAACCCGAAGTCTTCGGCGACGAATGGGTGCCGGCCCCGCCGCCGGCGCTGCGCGCAGCCAAGGCCTGAATCCCACCCCGACCTGAACCTGGAGAGTCCGATGACCCAGCCCCCGACTTCCACGGTCGACCTGATCGACCAGCTCACCGGCCTCGCGCCGGGTAGCGCGACGCACGCGCTGCGCCACCAGCGCAACAAGGTCGTGGCCGCCACGCAAGGCAGCTACGACGCCCTGTTCGACCCCGCCCTGCCTGGCCTGTCGCTGGCAGAGCGCCTGCTGGTTGCGTTGTACGCGGCACGCCTGACGCCGTCGACGGCGCTGGCGGCACACTATCGCGCGCGCCTTGAGCAGGCCGGCGCAGATGTCAGCCAGGTCCGCGCCGCGGCCGAAGGCCAGCCGGAGGATATTGCCGACACGCGCCTGCACGCCATGCTGGAGTTCACCCGCAAGCTGATCGAAAAGCCCGTTGAGGGCGACAAGGCCGCGCTGCAGGCCCTGCCCGCCGCCGGCCTGAGCACCCCGGCAGTGGTCACGCTGGCGCAACTGATCGCCTTCCTGTCGTACCAGGTCCGGCTGGTGGCCGGCTTGGATGCGCTGAAAGCACTGAACGACAACGCCGCAGGAGCCCAGGCATGAGCGAGATCATCAAATCCCACGGCTTCACCAATGAAGTCCTCGACTGGAAGGCCTGGCTGGACGTGGTCGAACTCGACCAGGCCACGCCCGAGCAGGTCGCCGTACTCGAAGAGAGCCACCCCAAGGCCAAGGTCCAGGATTACTACCGCTTCCTGGTGCACCAGCCCGAAATCCTGCGCCAGCGCTCCACCGCCTTCAACGCCATCATGTACGCCCCCGGCGGCATGCCGCGTGCCGAACGCGAGCTCTCCACCACGGTGGTGTCGCGCATCAATGGCTGCGTCTACTGCGCATCGGTGCATGCGCAGCGCTTCGAACAACTGGCCAAGCGCAACGACGTGATCCGCCAGGTGTTCGACGATCCCCATACCGCCGGCACGACTGCGCGCGAACAGGCAATCGCGAAGTTCTCGATCGAACTGACCGAGCGGCCCGCCGAAGTCACTGCCGAGCAGCTCAAGCCGTTGCGGGAAGCGGGCGTCACGGATGCGGAAATCCTGGACCTGATCCACTCGATCGCCATCTTTGCCTGGGCGAACCGGCTGATGCTGAACCTGGGCGAGCCGGTGTTTCCGGAGCAATCCGGGGAGTAAGCCGTCAGGCGCCAGCCACAATGCGCGCGGGCGCTCAGCCCGCGCTGTGATGCACCGCCAGCCAGACACTGGGCTGACTGGCATCGGTCCACGCCACCCGGTGGCGGCAGTGGGCCGGAAGATGCAGCCAATCCCCCGGCTTCATGGGATACAAGCCGGACTGGCCTTCGATCTCGATGGCGGCGCTGCCGCTGACCAGCAGCACCCATTCCGCCTCTGCGCTGTCGTACCAGAAGCCCTCAGGACTGGCCTGCCCGTTGGAGACGATGCGCTCGATCCGCAGCCCGGGCCGTTCCAGCAGCGGCTGGAAAAGTTCCTGCGCCGCGCCGGCCGGGACGTCCGCCAGCAGGTTTCCGTGTTCAGGCTGCATGCTGCCTCCTGGAAGGGAAGTCGTGGATGCCGACCCCGGTCAGTTACCCGGCCCCGGCGCCAGTACGTCGCGCGCGCCGTTGCGGCCCATCGGCGACACCAATCCGGCCACCTCCATCTGCTCGATCAGGCGTGCCGCGCGGTTGTAGCCGATGCGCAGCTGGCGCTGCACGGCGGAGATCGAGGCGCGGCGGCTGGTCAGCACAAAGCTGGCGGCTTCGTCGTAGAGCGGGTCGGCCTCGCCGTCGCCGCCGCTGTCGCCGAACAGGTCGGTGCTGCCGGCCTCGGCCGGGTCGCCGGCAAGGATGGTTTCATCGTAGTCCGGCTCGCCGAACTGCTTCCAGTGTTCCACCACGCGGTGCACTTCGTCGTCGGCAACAAAAGCGCCATGCACGCGCTGCGGATAGCCGGTGCCAGGCGGCAGGAACAGCATGTCGCCCTGGCCGAGCAGGCTCTCGGCGCCCATCTGGTCAAGGATGGTGCGCGAATCGATCTTGGACGAGACCTGGAACGCCACGCGCGTCGGGATATTGGCCTTGATCAGGCCGGTGATCACGTCCACCGAGGGGCGCTGCGTGGCCAGGATCAGGTGGATGCCGGCGGCGCGCGCCTTCTGCGCCAGGCGCGCGATCAGTTCCTCGATCTTCTTGCCGGCGACCATCATCAGGTCGGCCAGTTCGTCGATCACCACCACGATCATCGGCAGGCGCGACAGCGGCTCGGGCGCGTCCGGCGTCAGCGAGAACGGGTTCGGCACTTTGCGCTCGGCGGCCTCCGCGGCGCGGATCTTCTGGTTGTAGCCGGCCAGGTTGCGCACGCCCAGAGCCGACATCAGCTTGTAGCGCTTTTCCATCTCGCCGACGCACCAGTTGAGCGCGTGCGCGGCCTGCTTCATGTCGGTGACCACCGGCGCCAGCAGGTGGGGGATGCCCTCATAGACCGACAGTTCCAGCATCTTGGGGTCGATCATGATCAGGCGCACATCTTCGGGCGTGGCCTTGTACAGCATCGACAGGATCATGGCATTGACCGCCACCGACTTGCCCGAGCCGGTGGTGCCGGCCACCAGCAGGTGCGGCGCGCGTGCCAGGTCGGTCACCACCGGATTGCCGGTGATGTCCTTGCCCATGGCCAGCACCAGCCGCGAATGGTGCGCCTGGAACGAGGCCGCGTTGACGATCTCCGACAGCCGGATCATCTGCCGGCGCGCATTGGGCAGCTCCAGCCCCATGCAGGTCTTGCCGGGAATGGTCTCGACCACGCGGATCGAGGTCACGCCCAGCGCGCGCGCCAGGTCCTTCATCAGTCCGACCACCTGGGCGCCGCGCACGCCCATGGCGGGCTCGACCTCGAAGCGGGTGATCACCGGGCCGGCGCCGGCGCCGACCACGGCGACTGGCACCTTGAACTCGGCCAGCCGCTGGGCGATCAGCTCGCCGGTTTCGCGCAGGCGTTCTTCCGACACCTGTTCGGCGCTGTCGACACCGGTCTCCAGCAGGTCGGCCGGTGGCAGGCGGTAGTCAACGATGGGGCGCGGCGGCGGCGGCGCGACCGGCACCGGCACGGGCGCAGGCTGGGCGGTAGCCAGCGGCACGGTGCGGCCGACCACGGCGGGCAGCACGATGCGCGGCTTGGCGGCCGGGACCGGAGCCTGGTTCAGTGCAGGCGCCTCAGCGGGCTCAGGGACTTCCGGGGCCTCGGTCGCTTCAGGCAGTGCTGCTGCCTCGGCAGGCTCGGCCGCATCGGGTTCCGCCTCCTCGGCGATCAGGCCGTTGCCGTCCATCAATCCGTCCGGTTCGCTGTCCTCCGCGGGTGCCGGGGTGCTGGCATCGAGAGCGCTGCCCTCTTCCATCGCGGAGCTTGCCACGGCCTGGGCTACTGCCTCGGCGCCGGTGATATCCAGTGCGGGCCCGGCTGCTGCCAGCGCTTCGGGTTCCCCAATGACAACGACGTGATCTCCGCTCCTCGCTTCGGCTTCGGCTTCGGCTTCGGCTTCGGCTTCGGCTGGCAGGGTGACGGTAGCCAGTGCTTGCGGTTCTGCGTCGCCGGCAATGTCCGGCGCCGAATCCGGCACAGCCGCGTCCAGTTGTTGCGGTTGCGGCGCAGCCGCTTGCGGCACTACCGGCTTGCCGGCCAGCGCCTGCAACTCGGCCAGCAGGTCAAGGGCTTCCTGCCGGATCGCGGCAAGCGTGGCTTCGTCGGCTTCGGCCGGCACGGCTTCCGGCGCAATATCGCCAACGATATCGGTGCCTGCGGACACTGGTTCCATGGCAGGCGCTTCGGGCACTGCCACTACCTCAGCTTCCGGGCTGGTAACCGGCTGCGCGGGAGCGGCCACGGCTTGCGTGGCGCCAGTGGGCGCCGGCGCGGCGGCGGCTTCGGCCGGCGCGGATACGGCGGCAGCTACGGTGACTGAAGCAGCGGCCGCGGCGATGCTCTTGCCGGAAGCCTCGGGCAGCGTCGTAATCGCCGAACGCACCAGCGGCTGCGGCTGGCGGAACGGGCTGCTGACGACCGTGCCGCGCAGGGACTGCGCCGGCCGCGGCGCCGGAGCCGGTGAAGGGGCTGCCGTCGGGGCCGGCCTGCGCGCCGCCGGCTGGGCCGGACGCGGCGCCGGTGCCGCCGCCACGGGTGCGGGCGGCGCGGCGCGCGCCGGCTTGACCGCGCCCGGCGACTCGGCGTGGTGCAGCCAGATCTCGCCCGGCTGCGGCGGGGATTCACGCGTGCGGCGCGGCGGTTGCCAGGCGGGCTGGCGGCGCGCCGAGACTGCCTCAAAGCTGCGATGGCGCGTGGCGGGCGCGGTCCAGCCGGGGGTGCCTGCCGCCGGCGCATCGCGGCGCTCTGCGTCGCGCATCGGCTGGGTGGCAGCAAAGGAAACCGGCGGCTCTTCCGGCGCCGCGTCAGGCGCGGCGGCGCGGCGCGGCTTGCGCGAGAACAGGCTGCGCCAGGTTTCACCGAACACCATCGGCGCGGCCAGCGCCAGCACGCCCAGCATCAACAGCAAGGCACCGGTCCAGCCGAACAGGTTGCCCATCATGCCGGCCAGCGCGCGGCCGGCCGAACCGCCAGCGCTCGATTCCGGATCGGTGCCGCTGGTCAGCGCTTCGAGGCAGGCGCTCGCGCACAGCACGGCGAGCGTGCCGAGCCAGACGCGCAATGAGCCGGGCCCTGCCAGCCGGCGCTCGCCGGCGAGCCAGCGCGTCACCAGCCGCCAGACCAGCGGCACTATCCAGAAAGTCGAAAATCCGAACCAGCCAAAACCCATTATCGACATGCCATGTTCAAAACTACGGGCAGCGATTGTAGCGGTTATGGCAGGCGGCGATTGAATCGGAAAGCGCAAATATTCGTAACGCAGCGCGTTTCCGGGGCGATTGCGCAACGATCCCCTGTGCGATTCCGCATGCCAGCGGCGCCAGACTTTGCGCCATCCGGTGGTTGGCGCAGCGGCGCCGCGCTACCATGCGGCAACCCCCAATCGAATTGCACTCCGGCGGCCCGCCGCCTTCCCCTCCCCCATGCCGATCCGCTACGCCAGGCTGCGCATTCTTGTCGTCGAAGACCATCCGTTCCAGCGCGTCGCGGCCGAGGGGCTGCTGCGGTATCTGGGCGTGCAGACCCTGGTTTCAGCTGAAAACGGCACGCAGGCGGCCGAGATCCTTGCACGCGAACCGTTCGACATCGTGTTCTGCGACATCGAAATGCCTGGCGGCAACGGCCCCGAGCTGATTGCCGAACTGCACCGGCGCGGGCAGCATGCCTTTGCCGGGACGGCGCCGGTATGGGTCTGGGTGACGGCGCTGGCGGAGGACATCCTGGATTCAAACCGCGGCCTGGCGCACGCCGCCGGCATCCCGCGCGTGCACGCGCTGCGCAAGCCGCTGTCGCGCGATGCGGTGGAAGAGATCCTGGCCGATGCGCTGGTGCGCCAGCCTGTTAGCGAATCCACCGCGCCGGCGTGGTCGCCCGACGACGCAGAACTGGTCCCCGCCACCCGCTCGGGCACGGACCTGCTGGTCATGCTGCAGCCCCAGCACGAGATTGCCAGCGGCCGGCTGGCCGGTGCCGAGGCACTGGTGCGCTGGCGCCATCCCGAACACGGTCTGGTGCAGCCCGACCTCTTTATCCCACGGCTCGAAGCGCTCGACGCGGCCGACCCGGTGTTCTTCTTCGTGGCCCGCCAGTGCCTGGCAGCGCAGCAGCGGCTGCGCGCGGCGGGCATCCACATCACGCTGGGCATCAATGCCTCGGCGCAAACCCTGTGCCGGCCCGGTGTGCTGGAGACGTTCGATGCCCTGGTGACCGCCAGCGGCGTGCCGCGGCACGCGCTGACGGTGGAATTGACCGAGGGCTATCCGGTGCCCGATACGCTGGCGCTGTCGGTCGCGCTGAACCGCTTGCGGCTGCTCGGCTACGGCGTGGCGATCGACGATTTCGGCGTTGGCATCGCCACGCTCAGGCTGCTGGCGGACCTGCCTTTCACGCAGTTGAAGCTCGACCGCTCGTTCGTTGTCGAGGTCGACGGGCATGGCCAGCGTGCCGCGATCTGCCGCAACATGATCAACCTGGCGCGCGAGCTGGGCCTGGAGTGCGTGGCCGAAGGCGTCGAGACCGACGCCCAGCGCGCAGCGCTGCTGGCGCTGCGCTGCCCGCTGGGCCAGGGCTACCTGTGGTCCGCGCCCAAGCCGGCCGAGGTCTTCGTCGCGGATGCCATCGACCGGGCGGCAGTCACGCCGGCGGCGTGAGCTGGCCCTACTGCGCGGCCCGGAACGGATACTTGGCAAAGATCTGCGCCACGGTCTTGTCGATGCGCTGCTGGGCGCTGGTCTTGTCGCTGGTGTCCACGCTGCCCACCGCCACGCCTTCCCAGACCAGCTTCATCTGGCGCCGGTCGACCAGGTCGATGTTGACCGTGCCTTCGGTGTAGGTATAGACGTCGTTATAGAAGCCGTAGCCCGGCCACGGCGCATACAGCCCGCCGCGATAACCGTAATACCCCATCATCGGCGTCGGCGCCGGGCTGACCTGGACCTTCTCCTGCAGCCGGGCATTGAAGTTGACCAGCAAGTCCGGCGACTGCGCCGCATAGCGGTAGCCGCGCGCGGTCAGTTCCCGCTGCACGGCAGACTTGAAGTACTGGGTGGTCAGGCTTTCATAGCCCTGGCGGTCGGTGCCGAGATGCTCGACGAAGCCAAAGCTGCGGTAGGCACTGAAGTCAGTGCTGCGATTGTAGTCAGTCTTGATGTCGGGCACGCTGGCGCAGCCTGACAGGACCAGCGCCGCGGCCACGACGGGAAAGAGCTGCCGGAAGGGTTTCACGATACATCTCCATGATGTCCGCGGCAGCGCGCACATGCAGCCACGCGCAAGCGCCACCGGCGCCGGAACGCCGGCGCACCGTACGCCATCTGACCCGATGGGCTAGTGTCCTGTTCCGCAGATGGCTTGCCAAAATGAAATCGTCCAGTTGATCGTCAGGCTAAACGCGAGGAGGCGCCATAGCCGTAGCTATGGCAACGACGAGCAACGACGCATGGCGGCCAACTGGGCGATTTCATGGCAAGGTATTTGCGGAACAGGGCACTAGTTCAGCTTGCCATTGATGCCGCCCACGCTGAACCGGCCCGCCCCCAGCAGGGCCACCGCCAGCGCCGCGGCCAGGAACATCCCCTGCAACTCAAGCGCCCAGCCGCCGGTATCGGACAGCATGCCGAGCTGCTTGGTATGCACCAGCGCCACCGCAAATACCATGTTGATGGCAACGATCAGCGCCGCCAGCCGGCTCCACAGCCCGATGATCAGCAGGATCGGGGCCACGACTTCCCCAATGTAGACGCCGTAGGCCAGCCATGCCGGCAAGCCGGCGTCGGCGACCACCTTCCCCACAAAGCCCATGCCGGACGCACCGGTCAGCTTGGCGATGCCGTGCATCAGGATCAACACGCCAAGCACGATGCGCAGCAGCGCCTTGCCCAAGTCCTGGGAACCCTGAGAGCCACCCATGGCCGTTCTCCTTGCCGTTGTCTGTCGAGTTGGTTGTCGAAGCCAAGCGCCTTTACCCTCACGCGCAAGGCTCGCCCCTGTACCTTAGTGCGAGGCGGCGTGAAGGTAAAGCCGCAAATACGAGACTGCCTGGTGGCCGGGATGCGACCGGCACACCACCTCGCCAATCCCGCCATGCCGTATCCGGAAGGCCTGCGCTACACCACCCGGTGCATCGCTGGCTGCCGCGGCTCAAGCATGCCGACCTTGTATGCGCATTCGGGCAGGACCTCGCCCAGGAAGTCGAGAAAGCGCCGGGTGGCAGGCGTCACGCCCTTGCGGGAGGGGAACACCGCGTGCAGCGTGCCGACCGGCATGTCGTACTGCGGCAACACCAGTTCCAGCTCGCCGCTTTCCAGCGCATCGCGGCAATACATCCGCGGCAGCATGGCCACGCCCGCGCCGGCGATCGCCGCCTCGCGCAGCAGCACGAAGTCTTCGGTGACCAGGTGCGGTTCATAGGCAATCTGGATCGAGTCGTTGGTCTTGCAGCGCAGGGTCCAGACATGCTTGCCGTCGTGCGGCGGCTGGCCCACGCCGGGCATGCCGTCCAGCGCCTGCGGTGTGCGCGGGCGGCCGATGCTGTCCAGCAGCGCGGGGCTGGCCACCAGCATCAGCTGGCTTTCACCGAAGGTGCGCACGGCCAGGCTGGAGTCCTCCATGGACTCGCGCACGCGCAGGGCCAGGTCGAAGCCTTCGCCGATCACGTCCACGCGCCGGTTGGTGGTCTCCAGCTCGATCCGCACGGCCGGGTTGGCGCGCATGAAATGGCCGATGGCCGGCGCCAGCAGGATCTGGGCGATGGCGATCGGGCAGCTCACGCGCAGCGTGCCGCCAGGCTGCTCGCGCGCCTGCTCGATGACCTCGCGGGCCGCCTTGGCCTCATTGAGCATGGCGCGGCAGCGTTCGTAGAAGGATTCACCAAGCGGCGTAACGCGCACCTGCCGTGTCGTGCGGCGCAGCAGCTGCACGCCCAGGTCGCGTTCCAGCTGGGCGATGCGCCGGCTCAGGCGCGACTTGGGCACGCCTGAGGCGCGGCTGGCCGCGGAAAAACTGCCGTGTTCGACCACCTGGGCAAACAGGGACAAGTCGTTGAGGTCTTGCATGGATGGCTCCGGGATCACGTGCGGCCGCCAGGCTGGCGTTGCGCCGGCAGAACAATCATTTGCATTTTGCCTCACTACCGATACCAATGGCCAGCCGCTATCTTTCATCCATCGCAACCGCACACCTTGTGGAGATAGACATGAACATCCTGCAGATCGATTCCAGCGTACTTGGCGACAACTCCGTTTCGCGCAGCCTGACCGCCAGCGTGGTGGCCGACCTGGTCGCCGCCACCCCGGACGCCAAGGTCACCGTGCGCGATCTGGACCAGGACGCTCCGGCACACCTGTCCGGCAACCTGCTGCCCGTGCTGGGCGGCCCGAAGGAAGGCCTGAGCGCCATCCAGGAAGCCGAGCTGCAGCGCACCGAGCAATGGCTGGCCGAATTCCTGGCCGCCGACGTGCTGGTGGTGGGCGTGCCTCAGTACAACTTCAGCATCCCCAGCCAGCTCAAGGCCTGGATCGACCGCATCGCGCAGGCTGGCCGCACCTTCAAGTACACCGAGAACGGCCCGGTGGGCCTGGCCGGCGGCAAGCGCGTGATCGTGGTGTCGTCGCGCGGCGGCGTGCGCCAGGATGCCAATGAACTGGACCTGCACGAAAAGACCGTCGACATCGTGTTCCGCTTCCTGGGCATCACCGACATCACCTACGTGCGTGCCCACGGCCTGGCCATGGGTCCGCAGTTCCGCGAAGCCGGCCTGGCCAGCGCCCGCACCGAAATCGCGGCGCTGAACGACGCCAGCCGCCTGGCCGCCTGAAGTCCTGTGGACGGCCGGCGCTGCGGGACGGCGCCGGCTCGCCCCGCGGACGGATCGGGTCTATGATGGATCGGGGCGCTATGGCGCCCCGCGTGCCATGGGCGGCGCGCCGGCCCCGGCTATTTGCCCGCGGCTGTCGTGCCGCCTGCAGTCATCGACCGATCCACTCCCGGGAGCCCGCATGACTTCAGCCCTGTTGCCAGCCGCCGCCCTCCATCCGCCGCACGAACCCGCCCTGCTTTCACAGTATCGCCACGTACGCACCGCCACCGAGACCCTGGTGGCCGACCTGTCCGATGCCGATGCCACCGTGCAGTCCATGGACGACGCCAGCCCGGCAAAATGGCACCTGGCGCACACCACATGGTTCTTCGAGGAATTCGTGCTGGCTGCGCGGATCCCGGACTACGAGCTGGTGGACCCGGACTACCGCTACCTCTTCAACTCGTACTACGAAGCGGTCGGACCGCGCCACCCGCGGCCGCAGCGCGGGCTGCTGACCCGCCCCTCGCTGGACGAGGTGCTGGCCTACCGCGAGGCCGTGGACGAATCGATGCTGACGCTGCTGGGCAGCGCCCAGACCGATGACGAGGCAGCGCTGATCATGCTTGGCCTGCAGCATGAACAGCAGCACCAGGAACTGCTGCTGGCCGACATCCTGCATCTGTTCGCGCAGAACCCGCTGCGCCCCGCCTTTGCCCCGGAACTGCCCGAGCCGGTGATCGCCGACCCTCGGCCCGCGCCGGACTGGATCGGCTTTGACGGCGGCCTGGTGGAGATCGGCCACCGCGGCGAGACCTTTGCCTTTGACTGTGAAAGCCCGCGGCACAAGGCCTACCTGGCACCGTTCACGCTGTGCTCGCACCCGGTCAGCAACCGGCAATGGTTTGAATTCATCGAGGATGGCGGCTACCAGACGGCGGGGCTGTGGTTGTCCGACGGCTGGCGCTGGGTGTGCGAGCAAGGCATCCTGGCCCCGCTCTACTGGGAAGAACGCGAAGGCACGTGGTGGCAGATGACGCTGCGCGGGATGCATCCGGTCGACCCGGACAGCCCCGTCACCCACGTCAGCTTCTATGAGGCCGAGGCATTCGCGCGCTGGGCCGAACGCCGGCTGCCGACCGAGGCCGAATGGGAGCACGCGGCGCGCAGCCTGCCGGCCACCGGGAATTTTGTTGAAGGCCGCGCGCTGCGGCCGTTGCCGGACCGGCAGAACACCTCGGGCGTGCTGCGCCAGATGTTCGGCGATGTGTGGGAATGGACCGGCAGCGCCTTCCTGCCGTATCCGGGCTTCCGCCCGAACGGCGGTGCGGTGGGCGAGTACAACGGCAAGTTCATGAGCGGCCAGATGGTGCTGCGCGGCGGGTCTTGCGTCACGCCCGAATCGCATATCCGGGCGACGTACCGCAACTTCTTCTATCCGCACCAGCGCTGGCAGTTCACCGGGGTGCGGCTGGCGGACGATGTCTAGCCCGGCGCCAGCCAGCGCCACGCCAGCCAGGCCAGCAACACCCACACCAGCACGATGACCACGGCGGCCGCGCGATTGCGCGGCCGTTTTGCATGCGTGGCCTGCCACGCCTGGGCCCGGCCGCGGCATTCATCCTTGACCGCCGGCGGAATCATCCGCAGCGTCAGCCAGATACCCAGCGGCACCAGCAGCACGTCATCGACATAGCCCAGCACCGGGATGAAATCGGGGATCAGGTCGATCGGGCTGAAGGCATAGGCCACCACCAGCGCGGCCAGCAGCCGCGCGCTCCACGGCGTGCCGGGGTGGCGGCTGCAGAACCACAGCATCAGCAGGCTCGCCTTGAGCCCGCGCGCCCACTGGCGCAGGCGTGCGCCGACGGCCATCGCCGGCATCAGCGCTTACCAGCCCTTGGTCTTGGGCTGCTGCGCCGCGGGTTGCTGGGCCGCAGGCCGCTGCCCGCCCGGCTCGCCGGTGGGCGCCTTCAGCGGCGGCGCCGCCGCGATCGGCGTCTGCGGGTACAGCTTCTGCCAGCGCGCCTTCAGGCCCTTGGCGATCTCTGCCTGGTTGTAGCGCTCGGCAAAGTCGATCACGGTCATGCCCTGCTGGTTCTTCAGGCGCATGTCGGCGCCCTCGTCCAGCAGCAGCTTGACGGTCTCGATATGGCCGCCGCGCGCGGCCATCATCAGCGGCGTGGTGCCGTTGGGGCTTTCAGCGTCGATATAGGCGGCATGGTCGACCAGGTACTTGACTACGTCGTTGTGGCCATTGGTGGCCGCATAGTGCAGCGGGGTCCAGCCGGTCTTGTTGATCTCGGCCTCCATCTCGTCGACCATCAGCTTGACCATGTCCAGCTCACCCTGCAGCGCGGCCATCATCAGCGGGGTCTCGCCGGCCGGGTTGGCCTTGTCGAAATCGATGTCCTTGGCGCGGATCAGCACCGTGGCCGCCTTCAGCGACTTCTCGCGCAGCGCCAGCACCAGCGCCGGGTTGCCGCGGCTGTCCACCAGATTGGGATCGACGCCCTTGGCCAGCAGCTTCTTGACGGTGTTGGCGTCGTCGAATTCGACGGCCTTGCGCATGTCGTCGGCAGGCGCGGCCTGCGCCAGCGTGGCGGCGGCCAGCGCAAGGACGCCGGCAGCGCGTCGGGCAAACTTCATGTCAAACATGCGATTCCCTGTCAATATGCTTGAATAGCTTGAAGAAATTTTCCGTCGTCTGTTCCGCGACCTGTTCCACAGGGATCCCGCGCAGCTGCGCGATGAACTCGCCCACATGGCGCACCCAGGCAGGTTCGTTGGTCTTGCCGCGGTATGGCACCGGCGCCAGGTAGGGCGAATCGGTCTCGATCAGCATGCGCTCCAGCGGCACCTTGCGCGCGGTTTCCTGCAGGTCGGCCGCGCTCTTGAAGGTGACGATGCCCGAGAACGAGATATGGAAACCCTCATCCAGCGCCTGGCGGGCGACGTCCCAGGTCTCGGTGAAGCAGTGCATCACGCCGCCGGCCTCGCGCGCGTTCTCTTCGCGCATCAGGCGCAGCGTGTCGTCGGCGGACGAGCGGGTATGGATGATCAGCGGCTTGCCGGTCTGGCGCGCGGCGCGGATATGGGTGCGGAAGCGCTCGCGCTGCCATTCCATGTCGGCGATGCTGCGGCCGTTCAGGCGGTAGTAGTCCAGCCCGGTCTCGCCGGTGCCGACCACGCGCGGGTGGGCGGACAGCTCCACCAGGCGCTCCAGCGTGGGTTCCTCGCCCCCTTCGTAGTCCGGGTGCACGCCGACCGAGGCGTACAGGTTGGGATGCTGCTCGGCCAGCGCCAGCACGCGCGGGAAGTCTTCCAGCGTGACCGAGATGCACAGCGCATGCGTGACCTGGTTGGCGCGCATGTTCTCCAGCAGTTCCGGCAGGCGCGCGGCCAACTCGGGGAAATCGATATGGCAGTGGGAATCGACAAACATGGGGAATCTCTGTTGGCGGGTGGCTCAGTCCACGCGGCGGCCGACGATGATCAGGTCGCGCTCGACACCGTCGAGCACGGCAACGCGCGGCAGGTCGCCCCAGCGCGTAAAGCCCAGCGACGCGAACAGGCCCAGGCTGGGCGCATTGTGGCCGAAGATAAAGCCGAGCAGCGTGTTCACCCCGACCCTGGGCGCATGGTCGATGGCCTGTTGCAGCAGGTAGCGGCCCAGCCCCTGGCCGCGGCGCTGCGCGTCCAGGTAGATCGACACCTCGGCGGTGGCGCCGTAGGCCGGGCGGCCGTAGAAGTCTGAAAAGCTCATCCAGCCGGCCATGCGGCCGTCGGCATCCTCGCACACCCACAGCGGGCGGCGTTCAGGCTGGTGGGAATCGAACCAGGCCTGGCGCGAGGCCACGGTGACCGGTTCGGTATCGGCGGTGACCATGCGCGAGGGCACGGTGCTGTTATAGATGGCGACGATGCCCGGCAGGTCGCGGGGCTCGGCAATGCGAAGTGAAAAATTCATTGAAAATCAAAATATTGTGAGAACAACCTCACAACGTTCATAAAGTTTGCGTGGGGCGCCCGGACTCCAGCATCTTGCCCAGGATCTCCTCCACCGCGCGGCGCAGGTTGCGCCCGTTGTCGTCGTCGGGGAAATGCACGCCGACGCCGGGGGTCTTCATCGGCGTGCCCGCCGGGGTGATCCAGGCCACATGGCCCGCGATCTGGTATTTCTGCGGCCGGTCCAGCAGCGACAGCACCAGGAACACCTGCTCGCCCAGTCGGAACGGCCGGTTCGACGGCACGAAGATGCCGCCGCGCGCCAGGAACGGCATGTAGGCCGCATACAGCCCGGCCTGGTCCTTGATCGACAAGGACAGCACATTGGGGCGCGATGCCGCCCCGCTGCCGGTTGGCGCAGCGGGCGGTGCGCCGGCGACTGCTGTGTTCATGGTTGACCCCCTGAATGACGGTGCTGCTTGTTGTTATGGCTTATTTTGACTGCCAGGCGTATTACCGGAACAGCTGGCGGTATTCCAGGAATACCGCTTCCATCACCAGCCGGGCCGCCAGCGGATGGTTCTCGCTGCGGCGATGCGCAGTCAACCGGATGGCAAAGGCCTGCAGGCGGTGCGCGTCGGTGGCCCCGGCGCAGCGCGCCAGCACCGCCCGTTCCTTGGGCAGGTACCGCGGCGTGGCGCTGCCGTCCAGGCGCAGCGTCAGCAGATCGTACGTCCAGCGCTGCAGGATGCCAAGCACGGCAGGCACCGGCAGCTTCTGCAGTTGCTCGGCCGCCGCGGAAGCGTCGAAGGCGGCGGCGGCGCCGAGCTGGCCGACCAGCCAGCGCTGCAGCGGCTGCTCCTCGGCCTCGGCCGCATGCAGCGCGGTCAGCGGCGAGCCGCCGGCCAGCGCCAGCTGGGCCTCGGCATCGGCCACGCCCTGGCCGCGCAGCCAGGCCAGCGCGGCCTCCGGCGTCGGGCGCTGGGCCGAGAACTGGCGGCAGCGCGACAGGATAGTCGGCAGGATGCGGTCGAGGCGGTCGGTCACCAGCAGGAATACGGTGGACGGCGGCGGCTCTTCCAGCGTCTTCAGCAGTGCGTTGGCGCCCTCGGTCTGCAGCGCATCGAGCGGATAGACCACCACCACGCGCAGCCCGGCCCGGTGCGTGCCCACGCCCACGGCCTCGATCAGCGCGCGCACCTGCTCCATGCGGATGATCTTGCTGGGCGCCTTCTTCTTGCCGCCCTCGTCGGTCTCGGCCTCGGCCGCGGCGTCCAGCGCCTCGGGCCGCACCACGGTGAAGTCCGGGTGGTTGCCCTGGCTGAACCAGTGGCAGGCGGCGCACTGGCCGCAGGGCTGGCCGTCCGGCAGCGGCGCCTCGCACAACAGCCCCTGCGCGAAATGCAGGGCCAGGTCGCGCTTGCCGATGCCTTGCTGGCCATGGATCAGCAAGGCATGCGGCAGCCGTTCACGCAGCGCGCCAAGCCGTTGCCAGTCTTCCTTCTGCCAGGGATATAGCATGTGAATCAGTGGGTTAGCGATCTAACTTCAAGTTTTACCTGTGATAGCCGTGCGATTGCGAATTGCGCAATGGCGCGGCATTCACACCTATCACGTCAGCCATATATCGGCCAAAAATCAGATAGTTGCGATGATTTTTTCAAGTTCATCGCGAATGTCGGCAATGCTGCGCGTGGCGTCGATCACCCGGAAGCGCTGCGGCGACTGGGCCGCGCGGCGCAGGTATTCATCGCGGGTGCGCTGGAAGAACGCGCGCGATTCGGATTCGAACCTGTCAGGCGCGCGTGCGCCGGCCAGGCGCTCGCTGGCGGTTTCCAGCGGCACGTCGAACAGCAGCGTCAGATCCGGCTGCAGGCCGCCCTGCACCCAGTCTTCCAGCACTTCCAGGCGCTCGGTGGCCAGGCCCCTGCCCCCGCCCTGGTAGGCGAAGGTGGCGTCGGTGAAGCGGTCGGAAATCACCCACTTGCCGCGCTCCAGCGCGGGTGCGATGACCTCGGCGATATGTTCGCGCCGGGCCGCGAACATCAGCAGCGCCTCGGTTTCCAGGTGCATCTTGCGATGCAGCAGGATCTGGCGCAGGTCTTCGCCCAGCGAGGTGCCGCCGGGCTCGCGGGTGGTGACGACGCCGGCAATGTCGCTGCGTGCGCGCAGGCGGTCGGCGACCCAGTCGATATGGGTGCTCTTGCCGGCGCCGTCAATGCCTTCAAACGTGATGAATTTTCCGCGCATGGAATGCCTATTTGCCGCGCTGGTACTTGTCGACCGCGCGGTTGTGTTCGGGAAGCGAGTTGGAGAAATGGCTGCTGCCGTCGCCGCGGGCGACGAAGTACAGTGCGTCGGATGGCGCCGGCGTGGTGGCCGCCGCCAGCGAGGCCAGCCCCGGCAGCGCAATCGGCGTGGGCGGCAGGCCGGTACGGGTGTAGGTATTGTACGGGTTGTCGGCCTGCAGGTCGCGTTTGCGCAGGTCGCCGTCGAAGCCATCGCCCAGGCCGTAGATCACGGTCGGGTCGGTCTGCAGCATCATGTTCTTGCGCAGCCGGTTGATGAACACGGCGGCGATCATCGGGCGTTCGGCGGCCTGGCCGGTTTCTTTCTCGACGATCGATGCCATCACCAGGGCCTCGTACGGGGTCTTGTACGGCAGGTCGGGCGAGCGTGCGTTCCAGGCCTCGTTCAGGCGCCGCTGCATGGCACGGTAGGCGTGCTTGTACAGGTCGATATCGCTGCTGCCGCGCGCGAACAGGTAGGTGTCCGGGAAGAACATGCCTTCGGGCGAGGTCTCGGCCGCGCCGATTGCCTTCATCAGCTCCGCATCGGACATGTCCCGGGTGTCGTGCCGCAGCGCCGGGCTGGCGTCCACGGCGGCGCGCATCTTGCGGAATTCCCAGCCCTCGATCACCGTGACCACATAGTGCGTGACCTCGCCGCGCGCCAGCTTGCCGATGATCGACAGCGGCGTGGCGCCGGTCGCGAATTCATAGCCGCCGGCCTTCAGGTCAGGCCCGTGGCCGGTCAGGCGCACCAGCAGCATGAACAGCCGCGGGTCCATGCCGACGCCGCCGCGCTGGATCTGGCGGCCGACGCTGGCGACGCCGGAATTGGGCTTGATCACCACTTCCACGGGTGACTTGCTGAGGGGCAGCGGGTGATTGGCCCACCACGCGAACGCGCCCGCGGCCGCCAGCGCGAACACCAGGATGGCCAGGCCAAGACTAAGGAAAAATCGTTTCATGTATCAGGGATAGGGGCGGCTGACCGGATCCGTCGGAGGGCTTGCGCGCCACCGCTTGCCGCCACGTGCTGCCGGCGCCGGCCGAAAATCTCATAGCCCCATATAATAACCGGCAGCCTCGCACCGACCATGCGCCGCGGCGCCGGCGCCGCTTGACGGCCCGCCCGGCACGGCGCACGACCGGCGCCTTCCCTCTCCCGAATTGCCTCAACGATTGCCACGCAATGCCAGTGATGAATGCCCAAGCCCAGGAACTCGCCGCAAACCTTGAAGCCTTGAGCGGCAGCGGCATCGTCTGCAGCCCGCCCGGGCTTGGCCTGGTCCGTGTGGCCGGCGACGATGCCGGCAGCTTCCTGCACACCCAGCTGACCAATGCGGTCGAAGACCTGAAGGCCGGCGCGGCCCGCCTGGCGGGCTATTGCTCACCCAAGGGGCGCCTGCTCGCCACCTTCCTGATGTGGCGCGATGTCGAAGGCATCGTGCTGCAGCTGTCGGCCGACATCCAGGCCCCGGTGCAGAAGCGCCTGTCGATGTTCGTGCTGCGCGCCAAGGCCAAATTGTCCGACATCACCCCCACCCATGCGATCCTCGGCCTCGCCGGGGCCGGCGCTGCCAAGGCCCTGGCCGCTGCGGGCCTGCCCGTGCCGGAGGTCGCCTTTGCCGTGGCCGAAGCCGACGGCATCACCGTGATCCGCCTGCCGGATGGCGCCGGCCAGCCGCGCTGGCAGCTGGTGCTGCCGGCCGAGCGCGCCGAGGCGGTGCGCGCGGCACTTGCCGCCTCGCTGCAGGATGCGACGCCCGCGCTGTGGGACTGGCTGGAAGTGCAGTCGGGCCTGCCGCGCATCGTCGCGGCCACGCAAGAGCAGTTCGTGCCGCAGATGATCAATTTCGAACTGGTGGGCGGGGTCAATTTCCGCAAGGGCTGCTATCCCGGCCAGGAAATCGTGGCGCGCAGCCAGTACCGCGGCACGCTCAAGCGCCGCATGTGGCTGGTGCAGGGTGAAGGCGAAGTGCCGGCGCCCGCGGCTGAAATCTACCGTCCGGAAGATCCGGGCCAGCCGTGCGGCATGATCGTCAACGCCGCACCGGCGCCCCAGGGCGGCTGGGCCGGGCTGGCCGAGCTGAAGATCGATGCCGCCGCCAGTGCGCTGCGCCTGGGCAGCGCCGAGGGCGCGGCAGTGGCTACGGCCACCCTGCCCTACGAGGTGCCGCTGGGCGAGGCCGCCCAGGCCGCTGGCTGAAACCCACAGGACCTGCCATGAGCGATCACCTCTACGTCTATTTCCGCGTCCCGGAAGCCGTTGCCGCCGAGGCGCTGCCGCACTGGCACCGCTGGATGGAGACTGTCGCCGAAGCAACCGGAATTGGTGGTACGCTGATGCGCAGGCCGGAAACCCGCGCCGGCGTGCAGACCTGGATGGAGTGCTATCCCGACGTGCCGCCCGCGTTCGATGCCACGCTGGAAGGCCTGTGGCGGCAGAGCGGGCTGGACCAATGGGTCGATGGCGAGCGGCGGGCCGAGCACTTTGTCGACCTGGACGTGCTGTAGGCGTCCAGGATGCCGTTGGACTGAAGTACGCCGGGTGCCACTGCAGCCACCCCGGCGGCAAAGGAAGCAAAGCGATGTGTCTGATCCTGGTTGCCTGGCAATCCCACCCCGACTATGCCCTGGTCGTCGCCGGCAACCGCGATGAATTCTATGTCCGCCCCGCGGCGGCCGCGCACTGGTGGCAGGATGCACCGCAGGTGCTGGCCGGGCGCGACCTGGCGGAAGTCATCGGCGAGCCCGGCACCTGGATGGGCGTCAACGCCGACGGCCGCTTCGCGGCACTGACCAACTACCGCGCCCCGTCCGAAAAACGCACCGACGCGCGCTCGCGCGGCGAGCTGGTGGCCGGTTTCCTGCGCGGACGCGAGGCGCCGTTCGACTACCTGGACGGCCTCGCCGGCGAAGACGGCCGCTACAACGGCTTCAACCTGCTGGCGAGCGACCTGCGTGAACTCTGGTGGTACAGCAACCGCGCCGCCTCGCGCCAGCCGCAACGGCTGCGCCCGGGGCTGTACGGCCTGTCCAACGCCCTGCTCGACACGCCCTGGCCCAAGGTGCGCAGCCGCGTGGGCGCGCTGGCCGAAGTGCTGGCCGCCGACAGCGGCCAGGCCAACGCCAGCGCCGAGCCCTACCTGCAAATGCTCGCCGACGAGCGCCAGGCGGCGGATTTCGAACTGCCTGCCACGGGCGTGGCACCGGAATGGGAAAAGCTGCTGTCGTCGGCCTTCATCCGCTCGCCGCTGTACGGCACGCGCGCCAGCACGGTGCTGCGCGTGCGCCACGATGGCCGTTTCGACCTGAGCGAGCGCAGCTTCGACGCCGACGGCCGCATCGGCGACGTCAACTTCCACGGCAAGCTGAACCTGCAACGCGACACCGGCATCGTGCCAGCGCCGCGCTGAGGCCCGCTGGAACCGAGGATTCCGGCGCTCAGCCGGCCAGCCGCTTGCGCATCTCCACGTGCGGGATGCCCGCCTCTTCGAATTCCGGCCCCACCTGCGCAAAGCCCACGCGCGCATAGAATGGCGCCGCGTGCGTCTGCGCATTGAGCACCAGTTCCGGGTAGCCAAGCGCTTCAGCCTTGCGCATCAGCGCGTCCAGCACCATTGCACCGACACCGGTGCCACGCACGGACTGCAGCACCGCCATGCGCCCGATATGGCCATCCGGCAGCAGCCGTCCGGTGGCCACCGGCGTGCCATCCTCGGCCAGCGCCAGCGCGTGCCAGCTCGGCTCGTCCCACTCATCCCATTCCAGTTCCACCGGCACGCATTGCTCTTCGACGAAGACGGTGTAACGGATGGCGCGCGCGCGTTCGCGCGCTTCGGACCAGGGGCAGATCAGGACAGTGATGGACATGGCGTGTGGAATCAGGCGCTTGGAGAACGATTGCGTCGGGCAGGGGATGCGGACGGGCGCCCATGATACGCCAGTGTCGCAGTGACCGTCGATGCACCAAAGCGGATCACTCGCCGCATCTCCGCTCTTGAAGTTGCACCATATCAGGGTTTGCCCGGGGTCGGCAGCGTCCTAGCAAATTTGTATGATGACCTGATTACCGAATAACCCGGGAAGCTGCCGTGTTCCAGAAAGTCCCTGCCCGCGCCCTCACCGACAATGTCGCCGAACAACTGCTGGACAAGATCCAGAGCGGCGCCTTTGCCCGCGGCGACAAGCTGCCGACCGAGGCGGTGCTGTCCGGGGAATTCGGCGTCAGCCGCACCGTGGTGCGCGAAGCCATCTCCCGGCTCAAGTACGAAGGCGTGGTGGAGTCGCGCCAGGGCAGCGGCGTGTTCGTGACGCTACAGGCCGGCATCCGGCCGCTGCGCATCGACTACACCGAAACCGGCACGCTGGAATCGGTGCTGCAGATCGTCGAACTGCGCCGCGCGATCGAGGCCGAGGTGGCCGCGCAGGCCGCCCGCCGCCGCACCGATGCGTCGATGGCGGCCATCGACGCCGCACTGGCCCGGCTCGACGAAGAGGTTGCGCAAGGCGGCGACGGCGTGGCCGAAGACGTGGCCTTCCACCGCGCCATCGCCGAGGCCACCGGCAACCCGTATTTCCTGAAGACGCTGGCCTTCCTCAGCCAGTACCTGGAAGCGGCCACGCGCGTGACCCGCACCAACGAGGCGCGCCGCGCGGACTTTTCGCGCCAGGTGCGTGAAGAACACCAGGCCATCGTCGCCGCCATCCGCGCCGGCGACCCGTTGGCCGCGCGCAATGCCGCGCAGAACCATATGTACAACGCCGCGCACCGTCTCGCCCAGCTGGGTGCGGACGAGAGCGGCGAAGCGCACGGCGCCGCCAACTGACGCGCGCGCAAGCCCGAACCATCGAATTATCCGTATCTGTTTCAGGAGTCCCTTCATGTCCAGGAATATCGGCGTCATCGGCCTTGGTGCCATGGGCTTTGGTGTCGCGCAGTCGCTGCTGCGTGCCGGCTTCAACGTGCACGCGTGCGACCTGCGCCCCGAAGTGCTGCAGCGCTTTGCCGATGCCGGCGGCGTGCCGTGCGCCTCGCCCGCCGAGCTGGGCAGCCGTTGCGACGTGGTGCTGACGCTGGTGGTCAACGCGCAGCAGACCGAGGCCGTGCTGTTCGGCGCCAACGGTGCCGCGGCCGCGATGCAGCCGGGCAAGCTGGTGATCGCCAGCGCCACCGTGCCGCCGGGCTTTGCCGAGGCGCTAGGCCGCCGGCTGGCGGAACAGGGCCTGCTGATGCTGGACGCACCGGTCTCCGGCGGCGCCGCGCGCGCCGCCAGCGGCGAAATGACCATGATGACTTCCGGCCCGGCCGAAGCCTACTCGCTGGCCGAGGACGTGCTGGCCGCCATCGCCGGCAAGGTGTATCGCCTGGGTGCCGCGCATGGCGCGGGCTCCAAGGTCAAGATCATCAACCAGCTGCTGGCCGGCGTGCATATCGCCGCGGCCGCCGAAGCGATGGCGCTGGGCCTGCGCGAAGGCGTGGACCCCGATGCGCTCTATGACGTGATCACGCACAGCGCGGGCAACTCGTGGATGTTCGAGAACCGCGTGCCCCATATCCTGAAGGGCGACTACACGCCGCTGTCGGCGGTCGACATCTTCGTCAAGGACCTGGGCATGGTGCTCGACACCGCGCGCCACAGCAAATTCCCGCTGCCGCTGTCGGCCGCCGCGCACCAGATGTTCATGATGGCGTCGACCGCCGGCCATGGCGGCGAGGACGACTCGGCCGTGATCAAGATCTTCCCGGGCATCGAACTGCCGGGCAAGGCTGAATAAGGGAGAAGCGAAGATGACCGCAGGCACCCTCGCCCATCGCCCGCTGTTGGGCTGCATCGCCGACGATTTCACCGGCGCCACCGACCTCGCCAACACGCTGGTGCGCAATGGCATGCGCACCGTGCAGACCATCGGCCTGCCCGACGTGGGCGCCGTGCAGGACATTGGCGAAGCCGATGCGCTGGTGGTGGCGCTCAAGTCCCGCACCATCCCGGCCGTCGAGGCCGTGGCCCAGTCGCTGGCCGCGCTGCAATGGCTGCGCGCGCAG
Source organism: Cupriavidus sp. FW305-27 (assembly GCF_058787995.1). Lineage (NCBI taxonomy): Bacteria > Pseudomonadati > Pseudomonadota > Betaproteobacteria > Burkholderiales > Burkholderiaceae > Cupriavidus > Cupriavidus sp. FW305-27. The sequence continues at coordinate 69,418 of NZ_JBYTAG010000019.1, read as the reverse complement.
GGCTGCCGCCAGTTCGTATTCAAGTACTGCTCCACCTTCGACTCGACCGATGCCGGCAATATCGGCCCGGTGGCCGAGGCGCTGCTGGCGGCACTGGACAGCGACTTCACCATCGCCTGCCCGGCCTTCCCCGAAAACGGCCGCACCATCTTTCGCGGCCACCTGTTCGTGGGCGATGCGCTGCTCAATGAATCGGGCATGGAGCACCATCCGCTGACGCCGATGACCGATGCCAGCCTGGTGCGCGTACTGCAGCGCCAGAGCAAGAACAAGGTCGGGCTGCTGCGCTACGACGCGGTTGCGCGCGGCGCGCATGCCACCGCCGAGCGCATCGCTGCGCTGCGCAGCGACGGCGTGCGCATGGCGATTGCCGATGCGGTGTCCGACGCGGACCTGTTCACGCTGGGCGAGGCCTGCGCCAACCTGCCGCTGATCACCGGCGGCTCCGGCATCGCGCTGGGACTGCCCGAGAATTTCCGCCGCGCCGGCCTGCTACCGCAGCGCGGTGACGCGGCCTCGGTGCCGGCCATCGACGGCCCGGGCGTGGTGCTGGCCGGCAGCGCCTCGCGCGCGACCAATGGCCAGGTAGCACGCTGGCTGGAGCAAGGCCGCCCGGCGCTGCGCATCGACCCGCTCGCGCTGGCACGCGGCGAAGCCGTTGCCGACGCGGCGCTGGCCTTTGCCGCCGGTCATGGCGAACCGGTGCTGATCTACGCCACCTCCAGCCCCGACGAAGTCAAGGCCGTGCAGGCCGAACTGGGCGTCGAGCGCGCCGGACACCTGGTCGAACAGTGCCTGGCCACGGTTGCCGCCGGGCTGCTGGCACGCGGCACGCGCCGCTTCGTCGTGGCCGGCGGCGAAACCTCCGGCGCGGTGGTGCAGGCGCTGGGCGTGCGCGCCTTGCGTATCGGCGCGCAGATTGCACCGGGCGTGCCGGCCACCGTCACGCTGGATGCCAAGCCGCTGGCACTGGCGCTCAAGTCGGGCAACTTCGGCGGCCCGGATTTCTTTGACGAAGCGCTGCGCCAGCTTGGAGGTCACTGATGAGCACCGAAAGCAAGCTGCGCGAAGAGATCTGCCGCATCGGCGCCAGCCTGTACCAGCGCGGCTATACCGTGGGCTCGGCCGGCAATATCAGCGCGCGGCTGGACGACGGCTGGCTGATCACGCCGACCGATGCCTGCCTGGGGATGATGGACCCGGCCGCGGTCGCCAAGGTGGCCACCGATGGCAGCTGGGTCTCCGGCGACAAGCCGTCCAAGACGCTGATGCTGCATCGCGCGATCTACGACAACAACCGCGAGGCGCACGCCGTGGTGCATACGCACTCGACGCACCTCGTGGCCCTGACGCTGGCCGGTGTCTGGCAACCGGACGACGTACTGCCGCCGCTCACGCCCTACTACGTGATGAAGGTCGGCCATATCCCGCTGATTCCCTACCATCGCCCCGGCGATCCGGCCGTGGCCGCGCGCGTGGCCACGCTGGCCGCGCAGGTGCGTGGCGTGCTGCTGGAGCGCCTTGGTCCGGTAGTGTGGGAATCCAGCGTCTCGCGCGCCGCGTTCGCGCTGGAAGAACTGGAGGAAACCGCCAAGCTATGGATGACGATGAAAGACACGCCGGGCTTCGCCGCCCGCGCTGCGCTGCCCGACGGCGCACTGACTGAGCTGCGCGACGCCTTCCAGGCGCGCTGGTAACAACCGCTTTTCCCCGATAAACGACGGCTTCACCCGGCGCGGTTGCCTTGCGGCCACCGTGCGGGGGACGCGCATGCCTGCAGTCCGCGCGCCGCCGCATTAGACCCACCACCATACCCGGAGACCACCGTGAATCCAAACCAACCGGCGGCAAGCGTGCCCGCCCTTGACAGCCTGGGCGGCAACGCCCGGCTGGACACCGAAGCCCAGATCGAAAAACGCGCCTACAGCAAGGTGTTCTGGCGCGTCATGCCGTTCCTGATGCTGTGCTACGTGGTCGCCTACCTGGACCGCGTCAATGTCGGCTTCGCCAAGCTGCAGATGGGCCAGGACCTGGCCTTCTCCGAAACCGTGTTCGGCCTCGGCGCCGGCCTGTTCTTTATCGGCTACTTCCTGTTCGAGGTGCCCAGCAACCTGCTGATGCATCGTATCGGCGCGCGCATCTGGATCGCGCGCATCATGATCACGTGGGGCATCATCTCGGCGCTGTTCCTGTTCGTGAAGACGCCGACCCAGTTCTACGTGATGCGCTTCCTGCTCGGCCTCGCCGAAGCGGGTTTCTATCCCGGCGTGATCCTGTACCTGACCTACTGGTTCCCGGCCAACCGCCGCGGCAAGATGATCGCGCTGTTCATGTCGGGCATCCCCATCGCGGGCATGTTCGGCAATCCGCTGTCGGGCTGGATCATGGACGCGTTCAACGGCACGCACGGCATGCGCGGCTGGCAATGGATGTTCCTGCTCGAGGCCCTGCCCGCGCTTGTGATCGGCGTGGTGACGGTGTTCGTGCTGCGCGACGGCATCGACAAGGCGCCGTGGCTCGACGCCGATGAAAAGCGCGTGCTCAAGCGCAATATCGAGGAAGACCAGCGCGGCGCCCATAACGCCGCCAGCGCCGCCGGCAAGGCCCACGGCCACTCGCTGGGCGCGGTGTTCTCCGACCGCCGCGTGTGGTGGATGTGCCTGATCTACTTCTGCTTCGTCACCGGCCAGTACGCGCTGACCTTCTGGATGCCGACGCTGGTGAAGGCCAGCGGCGTGACCGGCAACCTGAACATCGGCCTGCTGTCGGCGATCCCGTTCATCTGCGCCGTGATCGTCATGAACATCCTGGGCCACAGCGCCGACGCACGCCGCGAGCGCCGCTGGCACCTGATCGTGCCGGCGCTGATGGGTGCCACGGGCTTTGCCATTGCGGCCTCGTTCACCAACAATACAACGGTGGCCATCGCCGCGCTGTCGCTGGCCGCCGCCGGGGTGCTGACCTGCGCGCCGCTGTTCTGGTCGCTGCCGACCTCGTTCCTGTCGGGCATTGCCGCCGCTTCCGGTATTGCCGTGGTGAATTCGGTGGGCAACCTGGCCGGCTTCGTGTCGCCGTACATGGTCGGCGCGCTGAAGGACATGACGCAAAGTACGCAGCTGCCCATGTACGTGCTGTCCGCGATCCTGGTCGTCGGCGCCGTGCTGGTGTGGCTGACGCCCGCTAAACTGGTCAACCGCTGATCCTGGCCGGCCCGCTTTCGACGTAGTCTCGATCGGGCCGGATCCGTACCACCGCTTTGGAGTTCCGAATGCCGCGCTTCGCCGCAAACCTCTCGATGATGTACAACGAGCACGCCTTCCTGGACCGCTTTGCCGCAGCCGCGGCCGACGGCTTCCGGGCGGTGGAGTTCCTGTTCCCATACGAGCACGCCGCCGCCGAGCTGCGCGCGCGCCTGGACGCGAACGGCCTCACACAGGCACTGTTCAACGCGGCGCCGGGCGACTGGGCAGCAGGCGAACGCGGCCTGGCCGCCCTGCCCGGGCGCGAGGCGGATTTCCGCGGCACCATCGGCCGCGCGCTGGAATACGCCGGCGTGATCGGCAATGACCGCATCCACGTGATGGCGGGCCTGATCCCTGCCGATGCCGACCGCGCGCGCTGCCGCGCCACATACCTCGAGAACCTCGCCTTTGCTGCCAACGCTGCCGCCGCCCAGGGCGTGACCGTGCTGATCGAGCCGATCAACACGCGCGACATGCCGGGCTATTTCCTGAACCGCCAGGACGACGGCCAGGCTATCTGCAAGGAAGTCGGCGCGGCCAACCTGAAGGTGCAGTTCGACTGCTACCACTGCCAGATCGTCGAAGGCGATGTCGCGATGAAGCTCAAGCGCGACATCGCGGGCATCGGCCATATCCAGATCGCCGGCGTGCCCGAGCGCCATGAGCCGGACGTGGGCGAGCTGAACTATCCCTACCTGTTCGAGGTCATGGACACGCTCGGCTACGACGGCTGGATCGGCTGCGAATACCGCCCGCGCGCCGGCACCTCGGCCGGCCTGGGCTGGCTCAAGCCCTACCTGGGCCGCTGATCGCGACCAACCCCAAGAACAACCGCTCCCATCCTGCCATGAACGTACTGATTACCGGCGGCGCCGGCTTCCTCGGCCTGCAACTCGCCCGCCTGCTGCTGCAACGCGGCACCCTGAACCTGGACGGCCAGCCCGTGGCCATCAAGCGCCTGACGCTGCTGGACGTGGTGGCGCCGCAAGGCCTGGACGATGCGCGCGTGCGCGTGGTCACCGGCGACCTGTCCGACCCGGCCGTGCTGCGCCAGGCCATCGACACCGACACTGGCGCCGTGTTCCACCTGGCGGCCGTGGTCAGCGGCCAGGCCGAGGCCGACTTCGACCTGGGCATGCGCGTCAACCTGGACGCCTCGCGCGCGCTGCTGGAAACCTGCCGCGAGCTGGGCCACCAGCCGCGCGTGCTGTTCACCAGCTCGGTCGCGGTCTACGGGGGCCAGTTGCCGCCGGTGGTGCAGGACGATACCGCGCTGAACCCGCAATCGTCATACGGCGTGCAGAAGGCCATCGGCGAGCTGCTGCTGTCGGACTACAGCCGCCGCGGCTTTGTCGACGGCCGCGTGCTGCGCCTGCCGACCATCAGCGTGCGCCCCGGCAAACCCAATGCGGCGGCCTCGTCGTTCGCCAGCGGCATCATCCGTGAGCCGCTGTCTGGTGTTGCTGCCAACTGCCCGGTGGCACCGGAAACGCCGCTGTGGCTGCTGTCGCCGCGAGCGGCCGTCGCGGCACTGGTCAATGGCATCGAACTGGCCGGCGAACGGCTGGGCAACCGCCGCGTGGTGAACTTGCCGGGGTTGTCGGTCACGGCTGCCGGCATGATCGAAGCCCTGCGCCGCGTGGCGGGCAATGCCGTGGCGGACCGCGTGACGTGGGAGCGCGAAGCGCGCGTGGAGAACATCGTCGGCACCTGGCCGGCGGCGTGGAACGCGGAGCGTGCGCTGGCGCTGGGGTTCCAGAGCGACGCGAGCTTTGATGAGGTGATTCGCGCCTATATGGAAGATGCGGGGCTGGCCAAGTAAGCGAATCTCGCCTCCCTGCTGCGACGGCCCTAATATTTGCTGAGAGCCGCTCCCCTCTCCCGCTTGCGGGAGAGGGGAGCAAACAAGCGGGATTTGAAGACTCGTCGGCACGGAATCACCCCGCCGGCTTCACCACCTCATACCCCTCGATAATCTCCCGCACCGGCCCCGGAATCGCCGCCGATTTCTGCGTGGCCGGGTCCGCGCACACATAGACGATCTCACCGGTAATCAGGTGTTCGTCGCCGCGGAACATCTCCACCCGGAACAGCATGCTCGAGCGCCCCAGGCGCGACATGCGGCCGCGGATTTCCAGCTCGTCGTCAAAGCGCGCCGAGGCGTGGTATTCCAGCGTGGACTTGACCACGAAGATGTCCACGCCATGCGCGTGCAGCACATCTTCCGGATAGCGGATGCCCAGCGCGCGCCAGTACTCGGTCACGCAGATATCGCAGTACGTCAGGTAGTGCGCGTTGAAGACGATCGACTGCGGATCGACTTCGGCCCAGCGCACGCGCAGCGGGATACTGTGGCGAAAATCCTCTTTGGCCATCGGCCTGGTCTCCTTGTTTGTCGTGGCTTGTCAAAGCACCAGGCCGCCGGCCCGCCGGACAGGACCGGCAGGCGCGGCGGCCTGGATCGATGATGGCGGCGGCAGGCTGATTGCGCTTACTGTGCCTTGGCCAGCCCCAGCTTCTCGATGATCGCCTTTTCCTTCTTGACGGTCTCGGCCGCAAACTGCGCGTATTGCTGGCTGTTCATGTAGTACGGCTCCATGTCGAACTTGGCCAGCGATTCGCGGTAGTTGGGCATGTCCATGGCCTTCTTGAAGGCGTCATGCAGCTTCTGCACGATCTTCGGATCGGTGCCCTTGGGCGCGACCAGGCCGAACGGCGAGGTCTGCACGATGCCGATGCCCAGTTCCTTCAGCGTCGGCACGCTGGGGAAGCGCGCCGAGCGCTTCTCGCCCCAGGTCGACAGCAGGCGCAGCTTGCCCTGCTCAACGTACGGTGCCCATGCCGGCGTGTCGGCCACCGACATCACGTGGCCGCCCAGCAGCGCCTGCATCGACTCGGAATTGCCCTTGTAGGGGATGTGCGAGAACTGCACGCCCTGCTTCATCGCCAGCTCTTCCATGGTCAGGTGCAGCGTGGTCATCGAGCCCGGCGAACCGTAGGTCAGCTTGCCCGGATTGGCCTTGGCGTAGGCAATGTACTCCTGCATCGTCTTGATCGGCGAATCGGCCGGCACCACCAGGCCGAACGAATAGCCGGCGAGGTTGATGATGTAGTTCAGGTCCTTGACCGGGTCCCAGTTGATCTTGGTGGTGTACGGCAGGCGGTAGACCGGCATGGCGACCTGGGCCAGCGTGTAGCCGTCCGGCGCGGTGGACTGCATCATCTGCGCGGGCAGCACGCCACCCGCGCCGGGCTTGTTCTCGACGATCACGGGCTGGCCCAGGATCTTGGAGGCGTTGTCGGCGAGCACGCGGAACGGGATATCCGTGGAGCCGCCGGCGGTGTAGCCGATCACCAGGCGGATCGGGCGCTGCGGGAACTTGTCGGCCTGTGCCTGGGCGGGCATGGCGGCAAGGCCCAGTGCCGCGGTGGCGGCGGCGATGCCCGCGCGGGCGATGAAGTGGCGGCGTTGCATTTGACTATGTCTCCTTGTGCTGCAAGTCACTGCTGAAAATGGAAGGCCGGGGCCGGTGCGGCCCTGACCGTGGCTGCTGGTCTAGTTGTGCGGTGTGCCGAACGCGGCGCGCAGCGCGGCAACGGCCTCGGCATGTGCCTGCGCCACCGCCGGCACGAACCGGCCCAGCTTGAAGAAATCATGGATCATGCCGGGGTAGTCCGCCAGCGTGGCGGCCACGCCGGCGGCGCGCAGCTTCTCCGCGTAGGCCACACCCTCGTCATGCAGCGGATCGTAGCCGGCCACGGCGATCCAGGCCGGGCATGTGCCGCGCACCTCGGCGCCGGCGCCGCCGCCATCCAGCGGGGCGAAACGCCAGTCGTCGCGGCTGGCTTCCTGGTCCAGGTACTGGGCAAAGAACCAGCGGATCATGTCCGCCGTCAGCAGGTAGCCATCGGCCAGCGCGCGGTGCGACGGCGTGTCCTGGCGTGCACAGGTGCCGGGATAGATCAGCAACTGCAGCACGGGCGCCAGGCCCGCATTGCGGGCCTCCACGGCACACGCCGCGGCCAGCGTGCCGCCGGCGCTGTCGCCACCCACGGCGATGCGCGCCGGGTCGGCACCGAGCCGGCCGGCTTCGGCGAAGACCCAGTGCAGCACATCGAAGGCGTCGTTGGCCGCCGTCGGGAAACGCCATTGCGGCCCGAGCCGGTAGTCCACCGACAGCACCATGCAGTCCGCCTGGCCACACAGCAGCCGGCACAGCGGATCGTGCGAATCGACGCTGCCGACCGTGAAGCCGCCGCCATGGAAATACACCAGCAAGGGCAGCGGCTCGGTCCAGCTGGCCTCGCGCGGGGTGTACAGCCTGAGCGGGATGGCGTGGCCGTCGCGCGCCGGCGCCAGCAGGTCTTCCGCCATATACACGGGCGGCGGGTTGATATCGAGGATCGGCGCGCTTTTCTCGTAGGCGATCTTGGCGTCCTCGGGCTCCATCGCGTGGATCGGCGGCCGCTTGGCGCGCGCGATCAGCTCCAGCAGCGCGGCCACCTGCGGGTCGAGCGGGCTGGACGGCAGGCCGGGCGTGGCGGGCGCATCAGGGCTGGAAGACGGTGCGGCGGACATAGGGAATGACGCGGATCCGGAGCCGGTGCCAGCGGCGTGCAGAAGTTCTGCGCGTCGCCCGCATCGGGACAAGTTCGAATTGTGAACGATCGTTCGATTTTAGTATGATGCCAGATGTTCCAGGTGCCCGGCAGTACGAGATAACCCCGAAAAGTCGCTGTCAGCCTGCCACGCGGCAAGTTTTTGCGCGATGATCGGCTGAAGCGGTCCCGAGGGCTCCGGAAACGCAGTAGTGCAGGTCCATTGAAACCCAAGACAGCGGGCCTGGCGAGCATCCGCTCCAGGCCCGTGCAAAAGACAATTTGGCGGCAGATCCCGGCAGGAGACAAGCAAACATGGCGTTTATCTACTATCTGACCCACATCCACCTGGATTTCGGCGCGGTAAGCCTGCTCAAGTCCGAATGCGAGCGCATCGGCATCCGCCGCCCGTTGCTGGTGACCGACAAGGGCGTGGTCGCCGCGGGAGTGGCGCAGCGTGCCATCGATGCAATGCAGGGCCTGCAGGTTGCGGTATTCGATGAAACCCCGTCGAACCCGACCGAGGCCATGGTGCGCAAGGCCGCCGCACAATACCGCGAGGCCGGCTGCGACGGGCTGGTGGCAGTGGGCGGCGGCTCGTCGATCGACCTCGCCAAGGGCATCGCCATCCTGGCCACGCATGAGGGCGAGCTGACCACCTATGCCACCATCGAAGGCGGCAGCGCCAGGATCACCGACAAGGCGGCGCCGCTGATCGCGGTGCCCACCACCTCGGGCACCGGCAGCGAGGTGGCGCGCGGCGCCATCATCATCCTGGACGACGGCCGCAAGCTGGGCTTCCATTCCTGGCATTTGCTGCCCAAGTCCGCCGTCTGCGACCCGGAACTGACGCTGGGGCTGCCGGCCGGGCTGACCGCGGCCACCGGCATGGATGCGATCGCGCACTGCATCGAGACCTTCCTGGCCCCCGCCTTCAACCCGCCCGCGGACGGCATTGCGCTGGACGGGCTGGAGCGCGGCTGGGGCCATATCGAACGCGCCACCCGCGACGGTCAGGACCGCGACGCACGCCTGAACATGATGAGCGCGTCGATGCAGGGCGCAATGGCGTTCCAGAAGGGGCTGGGCTGCGTGCATTCGCTGTCGCACCCGCTGGGCGGGCTGAAGATCGACGGCCGCACCGGCCTGCACCACGGCACGCTCAACGCGGTGGTGATGCCGGCGGTGCTGCGCTTCAACGCCGATGCGCCCACGGTGGTGCGCGACGACCGCTACGCACGCCTGCGCCGCGCCATGCACCTGCCCGACGGCGCCGATATCGCGCAGGCCGTGCACGACATGACCGTGCGCCTGGGCCTGCCCACCGGGCTGCGTCAGATGGGTGTCACCGAGGACATGTTCGACAAGGTGATTGCCGGTGCGCTGGTCGACCATTGCCACAAGACCAACCCGAAAGAAGCCAGCGCCGCGGATTATCGGCGTATGCTTGAGCAGTCCATGTAGCACACAGCGGCTTCCCGCCGGTCAGACCGACCAAGCGGCTGTCCGGCGGCCCTCCCTCCACAGCGCAGGAGACAACATGAGCGGCGAGCACTTGCAGGTAGTCCATGGCGATATCACCCGGATGGAAGTCGATGCCATCGTCAACGCGGCCAATAGCGGCCTGTTGGGCGGCGGCGGCGTCGACGGGGCCATCCACGGGGCAGGCGGCTCCGCGATCAAGGAGGCCTGCCGCGCGATCCGCGACACGCAGGGCGGCTGCCCCACCGGCGAGGCGGTGATCACTACCGGCGGCCACCTGCCGGCGCCATACGTGATCCACGCGGTCGGGCCGGTCTGGCAAGGCGGCGACCAGGGCGAGGACGAACTGCTCGCCAACGCCTACCGCAACAGCATCCGGCTGGCGGCGCAGCACCACCTGCGCAGGCTGGCCTTTCCCAATATCAGCACCGGCATCTACGCCTTCCCGCGCGAGCGCGCGGCGGATATCGCCATCGCCGCGGTGCGCGAGGCGCTGGCCGCGGCGCCGGAGATCGAGCAGGTCACCTTCGTCTGCTTCGACGACGAGAACTACCGCCTGTACCGCGAGCGCTTGTCCTGAGACGGATCGCGGGGCATGCCCCGCGATCTCCACCGCCTGCGTCAGAACTTGTGGCGCAGGCCCACGCGCAACACCGCCTGGCTGTCATCGGCCGACGGACGCACGCCGTTGATCGCGGCCACCGCGCGCTTGCCGGTGGAATCGATTCCCGAGGCCTTCTGGTAGATCGCCATCGCGTAGACATCGGTGCGCCTGGACAGGCTGTAGTCCGCCCCCAGCACGAACTGCCGGTAGCTGGCGTCATTGATGCCGCTGCCCCTGGCATAGTCCGCGGCCACGCCCATCAGCAATGCCGGCGTCACCTGGTACTTGAAGCTGACTTCCACATTGTTGAAGGTCGCGGTGCCGCGATAGCCGAACGGATTCGGGCCGGACGACAGGTCTCCCAGGTCCTTGAAGCGCGTGTTGGAGTACGTGGTCCCGACCGTGGCCGCGCCGAAGCTGTACGCTGCGCCCGCGGCAAAGACTTCCTGCGAGCGCGCCGACGCGTAGCCCGACTGCACCGGCGAGCCGATATTGGTCAGCGTGTTCAACGGTGCCGAGCCGGTGGTGTTGGCCGTGACACCGGTGCCGTAGAACGAGGTATTGGGGTTCCTGACGTTCAGGTAGCCGATGCCGAGCAGCAACGGCCCGCTGCCATAGCCCGCGCCCAGCGACCAGATCTGGTTGCGCGCCGGGCTGCCCGCCACGCCGCCCAGGCTGTAGACCCCGCCAAAACTCAGGCCGCCGTAGTTCTGGCTGCGGAACTTGATGGCGTTGTTGACCCGGGCGGAGTTGTTCAGGTTGTCGATATCGCCGGGGTGGGCGTTGTAGAAGCCGCCCCATTGCGCGCCGATGTTGAGCGGACCGACAAAATCCACCACCGAGTCGTACTGGCGGCCCATGGTCACCGTGCCGTAGTTGCCGGACAGGCCGACGTACGCCTGGCGCCCGAATATCAGGCCGCCCTGCCCCAGCTTGCCGCTGCTGGCGTCGAAGCCGTTTTCCAGCACGAACAGCGCCTTCATGCCACCGCCCAGGTCCTCACTGCCGCGCAGGCCGAAGCGGCTGGCCTGGATCACGCCGCTGACCAGGCCAAACTGGTGATGGCCACCGGCGTTGTTGTTGTAGGTCAGGCCTTCATCGACGACGCCATAGAGGGTCACGCTGCCCTGTGCGCAAGCCATCTGCGCGAATCCGCCGATCAATGCAAAACCTGCAAGCTGCTTTTTCATTCTGTTTCCTCCGTCTTTGAATTTGTTGCCGCACCTGTTGATTCGCGTCCCTCGCATATGCGCCGACTGGGTGCGGGCCCTCCCGGAACTGCCTTCGAAAACCACTGCAACGACACCTGCTGAGGGATTCCGCCCGCGTTTCGCTGGCGATGGGCGTGACAAAGCCGCTCACGCCGTGAGCACGGCTTTGCGCCGCTGGCGCAAAGCCGAACATCCACCCCTGGAAAAATCAGAACCAAGAACCGCCGCGCGTTTTGAAAACGACGAGACGCAGGCAGGAATGCGCGTCAGGCCGTCCCGCCCGACAGCCGCCGCGCCTTAGCCATCGAAATGGATCCAGGGCCGGCGCAACCGGTCCGCGCCCTGGAACGCGTCGATGCTTGACGCCAGCTTCAGCGTCAGCGCGATCGGGTCCAGCCCTTCAAGCAGCATCTGCCGCTGCTCGCTGCCCAGCGTGAAGCCGTACCGCGCGCCCGCTGGCGACACCACTTCCAGCTGCCGGAGGTCGACCGTCACCTGCCGCGTGGCCGGCGCTGCGGCGCAGTCGTCGGCGAGTGCCTGCACCGTTGCCATCGGCAGCACCACCGGAAGCAGGCCGTTGCGCACGCAGTTGTTGTGGAAGATGGCACCGAAGCCGGGCGCAACGATGGCGCGGATGCCGAACTCCTTCAGCGCCCACACCGCATGCTCGCGCGAGGAGCCGCAGCCAAAATTGCTTCCGGCCAGCAGGATCGACGCCCCGGTGTACTCCGGCTGGTTCAGCACGAACAAGGGATCGGGGCTGCGGTCCGTCCCCGCCAGGTAGCGCCAGCCGGCGAACAGGCCCTCGGCCAGCCCGTGCCTGGAGACGCGCTTCATTTCCCGCGACGGGATGATGGCGTCGGTGTCGATGTTGATGCGCAGCAGCGGCGCGGCCACGCCGCGATGCATGGTAAACGGCTCCATCTCAGGCTCCTGGCGGCCGGCGCGGGTCGGCGATGCGCCCCAGCACGGCCGATGCCGCCACCGTGGCCGGGCCGGCAAGGTGGGTGCGGGTCTGCGGGCCCTGGCGGCTTTCAAAATTGCGGTTGGTGCTGCTGATCACGCGCTGCCGGTGGCCGAAGCTTTCGCCGCCGGCGTAGAAGCACATCGAGCAACCCGATTCACGCCACTCGAATCCCGCTTCACGGAACACGCGATCCAGCCCTTCGGCCTCGGCGGCGCGCTTGACGGCGCTGGAACCCGGCACGCAGATGGCCGTCACGCCGGGCGCCACCTTACGCCCGGCCAGCACACCGGCCGCGCTGCGCAGGTCCGACAGCCGGCTGTTGGTGCAGGAGCCGATAAATGCGGCATCGATGGCGATGTCCGCCATCCGCTGCCCGGGACGCAGGTCCATGTAGGACAGTGCGCGCTCCATGGCCTGGCGCGTATCGGCATCGATCGCCATGGCGGGGTTGGGCACGGCGCCGTCGACGGCCACGCCGTGCTGCGGGCTGGTGCCCCAGGTCACCATCGGCGCCAGCTGCCTGCAATCCACCGACAGCTCGCGGTCGAACACGGCGTCGGCGTCGCTGTACAGGCTGCGCCAGTGCCACAGCGCTGGTTCCCACTGCGCACCGGCGGGCGCATACGGCCGGCCGGCGAGGTATTCGAAGACCGTGTCGTCGGGCGCGACAATGCCCGAGAACGCCGAGAACTCCACCGCCAGGTTGCACAGCGTCAGGCGCGCCTCGACCGGCAGGCTGCGCACCGCGCTGCCGCCGAATTCGAGCATATGGCCGCCGGCGCCCGCCGCCGAGTAGCGTGCGATCAGCCACAGCATCAGGTCCTTGGCGCCGACGCCCGCTGGCAGCGCGCCGTCGAACGACACCCGCATGGTGCGCGGCCGCGTCACGCGCAGCGTCTGCGTCGCCAGCGCATGTTCCGCCTCGGACGAGCCGATGCCCCAGGCCAGCGCGCCCAGGCCGCCCTGCGTGCAGGTATGGCTGTCGGGACAGACCACGGTGGTGCCGGGCAAGGCAATGCCCTGTTCCGGCGACACCACATGGACGATGCCCTGGCCGGGATCGCCGATATCGAACAGCCGGATGGCCTCGCGCCTGGCGCTGTCGCGCGTGCTGGTGATAAAGGCCTCGCCGCCCGGCATCAGCGTGCTGTCGTTGCGCCCGGGCCGCGTATCGACGATATGGTCCATGGTGCAGAACGCCAGCGCCGGCGCGCGCACGCGCCGCCCGGCCGCGCGCAGCGAGCTCAGCGCGATGCTGCCGGTGCGCTCGTGCAGGAAGACGCGGTCTATATGCAGCAGGCTGGCGCCGTCCAGTTCGGCAATGGCATGCGCCTGCCAAATCTTGTCGAACAGGGTCCGGCCCTGGGACATGGCGCTCATCGCTGCGCTCCGATCGCGCGCTCACTCTCCAGCGTGTCGATGGCGTCGCCGCTCATGCCCGCGGCCAGCAGTGCCGTGCGCGAATGCTCGCCGGCGCGCGGCAGGTCGCGGTAGACGTCGAAGCGCCGCCCGTCCATCGCAATCGGCAGCGCCGGCAGCCGCACCTGCTGGCCCGAGGGCAGCGTCACCGGCACCAGCCCGCCGCCCGCGTTCAGGTGCGGATCGTCGAACAGGTCTTCGGGCCGGGAAATCGGCGCGAACGGCAGGCCACACGCTTCCAGCTTCGCCATCAGTTCCTGCTTGCCGAAGCTGCGGAACATCGGCGCCAGCGCGCCCAGCACGCGCGGCCGCTGCCGCACGCGTCCGTCGTTGCGGTCCAGGGTGGGGTCGCCGATGAAGTCGGCCAGTGCAAACGCCTCGCAGAACTTGCGCCACTGCGTGTCGCTGACGATGCCGACAAAGACCGGGGCGCCTTCCATGGTCTCGAAGGTGTCATAAACCCCCCACGCCGAACTGCGCACCGTCATCGGCGGAGCGGGCGTGCCCGTCACGGCCTGCTGTGCCATGTGCTGGCCGACCAGGAAGGCCGTGGTCTCGAACAGCGAGCTGCACACATGCTGCCCGCGTCCGGTCCGGTGCCGTTCCTGCAGCGCGCCGAGAATGGCGATCACGCCGAACATCGCGCCGGTGACGTCGATCACCGAGGCGCCGGCGCGCATCGGCTTGCCCGGCAGGCCCGTCATATAGGCCAGCCCGCCCATCATCTGGGTGACTTCGTCCAGTGCCACGCGCCGGTCGTAGGGGCCGGCAAGAAAGCCCTTGGCCGAGCAGTAGATCAGGCCGGGGTTGTGCGCCGCCAGCACGCCGTAGCCGAAGCCGTTCTCGTCCATCGCCCCGGCACGGAAGTTCTCGATCACCACGTCGGCGCTGTCCACCAGCCTGCGCACGGCGTCCCTGCCCGCTGCCGACTTCAGGTCCGCGCACAGGCTCTGCTTGTTGCGGTTGTACATGGCGAAGTAGCCCGCGCCCGAGCCCCCCAGCCGGCGCGTGTTGTCGCCGCCGGGCGGCTCGACCTTGGTCACCTCCGCGCCCATGTCGGCGAGGATCATGCCGATCGCCGGCCCCATCACCATGTGGGTGAATTCGACTACCTTCAGGCCAACCAGCGGCCTTTCCATTGTTGTCATCCGTCGCTCCTGCTGATCATTGCCACGCCGCCAGGACGGCAGGCACGAAGCCCTTGGGCAGGCCGGCCTCCGGCGTGTGCCCGTAAAGCGGTTCGTCCGCCAGGTTGGCCCTGACGATGTCGCGCACGCGGAACAGCGCCTCCAGGTCGATGCCGGTGCGCAGCCCCATCGACTCGAGCAGGAACACCAGGTCCTCCGTCACCACATTGCCGCTCGCGCCGGGCGCGAACGGACAGCCGCCGAGCCCGCCCAGCGAGGCATCGACCGTGGTCAGGCCCACGTCGATCGCCGCCAGCACATTGGCCAGCCCCTGCCCGCGCGTGTTGTGCAGGTGGATGCCGCTCAGGTGCTGCTGCCCGATCGCGCGCCATACCGCCAGCGTCAGGCTGCGCACCTGGCGCGGATTGCCGTAGCCGGTGGTGTCGGACAAGCCGACTTCGTCGCAGCCCGCGTCCATCAGCGCTTCGGCCAGCCCGACCACGCGCGCCTCGGCGACCGGGCCTTCCAGCGTGCAGCCGAATGCGGTCGACAGCCCCGCCTCGAAGCGCGGCCGCGCATGGGCCGGCAAGGCGCGGATGCGTTCGGCAATGCGCCGGACCTCGCGCAGCATCTGCTCATGGGTGCGGTTGACGTTGCGCAGGCTGTGCGTCTCGCTGACCGACACCGGGATGGTGAGCTTGTGCACGCCGGCGCCGATGGCGCGCTCGGCGCCCACGTAGTTGGGCACCAGTGCCGCCACCGTGAGCCCGCCGATGCCGAGCGCGTGCGCCACCACCTCGGCCGTGTCCGCCATCTGCGGCAGCACCGTGGCCGGAACGAACGAGCCGACCTCGATCTCGCGCACGCCGGCGGCGGCTTCCGCGCTGATCCAGGCCTTCTTGGCCGCGGTCGCCATCACGCGCCGGGTCATCTGCAGGCCGTCGCGCGGGCCGACTTCGCTGACCAGTACGTCGATGTTCTGCATGTTTGCTGTCATGGGTTTTCCTGTGGTTGGGAATCCTGTGCCGCGAACGCCGCGAGAATCTCGCCCGCGCCCGCGCTCCAGACTTCAGGTCTTGCCATCACGTATTCGAGCGCGGCTTCCAGGTAGCGGATCCGGTGCGGCTGCCCCAGCACCCACGGGTGCACGGACAGCGCGAGGATGCGCCCGCCCTGTTCGCGCGCTTCGTCGAGCAGCAGGTCGCAGGCGTCTTTCACCTGCCGCGCCCACGATGCTTCCGGGTGCAGGTTCTCCATCAGCACGAAGCGGTCCTCCAGCTCGGTCGACAGCGGCATCGCCCACAACTTGCCGTGGCGCGTGCGGAACGGGTAAGGCATGTCGTCGTTGACCCAGTCGCACAGGTACTCGATGCCGTTGGCGCGCAGCAGCTCCGGCGTATTGGCGCTCTGCAGCTTGCCGGGGCTGAGCCAGCCGCGGACGTCTTGCCCGCTGAGCGTACGCAGCCGGTCCAGCGAACGCCGGACGACTTCCGCCTCGACGGCTTCATCCAGGCCGCCGGCGTGTGCGGTGTCCATGCTCCATGAATGGCCGATGATCTCGTCGCCGCGCTCGCTCACCGTGGCGAGCAGCGACGGATACAGCTCGGCCAGCCGCGCATTGATGGCAAAGGTCGGGCGCACGCCGTAGCGGTCGAAGCCGCGCAGCATCCGGTGGATGCCGATGCGGTTGCCGTAGTCGCGCAGCGTGTAGTGGCGCAGGTCCGGATACGGCATGGTCATGTTGCCCGGCACCGCCACCGGTTTGCCGGTCGGGTTCAGCGGGAAGAACTGCAGGCTGACGTTGACCCACAGGGCCAGCGTCTTGCCGCCTGGCCAGCGCACCGGCGCGCGGCTTGCCAGCATCGACCAGTCATAGCGGTCGTGGTCCATGCCGGCGCGGCGGTGCGGGTATTGCGGGGCTTGATGGTCGCGTGGCATCAGCACGCCCTCCGCACCGGGTTGGCTGCGGCAATCGCAGCCGCGGCCGTGTCGTAGCAATGTTCGAGGTAGTAATCGGCGATCTCGCGGCCGGTGGTGACCCAGACATCCGCGTGGCCAGTGATGTATTCCAGCGCTTCCTCGAAGGCGCGCAGCCGGTGCGGGCAGCTGACCTGGTAGTTATGGGTCGGGATGCACATCACGGTGCCGGACTCGGCCCCTTCCGCATAGAGCCGGTCGAAGCAGTCCTTCAGCATCTGCCCGTAGCGGCGCGGCTCGGCCTTGTTCACCACGTAGGCGATGGTGTCGTTCATCTCCAGCGAGTACGGCAGCGAGATAAAGCGCTGGCCGCCGCGCACGCGCACCGGCGTGGGCTGGTCGTCATGGAACAGGTCGCAGGTATAGCGGCCGCCCAGTTCGGCGAACAAGTCCAGAGTCGATTCGCTGTGCGACAGCGCTGGCGCCAGGTAGCCGGCCGGCTTGCTGCCGGTGCAGTCCTCGATGATCTGCATCGACTCGCGGATCATCTCGCGCTCCTGTTCCTCGGACATGCCGTAGGTGTAGCGCGTGTTGTAGATGCCGTGCGAGAAGAACTCCCACTCGCGCTCCATGCACATCGCCACGATCTCGGGGTGATGCACGCACAGCGCCGCCGACAGCGACACCGAGCCGCGGATGCCGTACTTGTCCAGCAGCCGCATCTGGCGCTGATGGCCGACGCGGTTGCCGTAGTCGCGGATCGAGTAGCCCGGCACCGCGGGGTACGGATGGGGCCATGCGCGCCGGTGCGGATTGCCTGGCGGGTCGAGTTCGTAGAACTCGATGTTGGGCGCGACCCAGAAGGCCAGCCGTGCCCCGCCCGGCCAGCTGATCCTGGGGCGGTCCTGGTAGGGCCAGTAGTCGTAGTAGCCGGGGCTTTCACGCATGTCAGTCCCCCTTCGCGGTGTGCAGCATGGCATGCTGGTCTTCGAGCCAGTTCTGCACCTCGAGCACGTCGAGCACGTCGGCGTATTTCAGCATCAGGTCGGTCAGGTTGGCGAAGTGGTAGCTCTCATGCTTGTCGGCCACGCACTGCTCCGGCACGATGGTGCGATACCCGCGTGACAGCGAATCCACCGCCGTGGCGCGCACGCAGCCCGAGGTGGAGCCGCCGGTGATGACCACGGTATCCACCTGGTGCCACACCAGCAACGACTGCAGCTGGGTCTCGAAGAACGCCGACGGCATCTTCTTGCAATAGACCACGTCGCGCACCGGATCGACGTCGACGCGGCTGTCGAACTGCGCGCGCTCCGACCCATGCTTGATGTTCTGCAGCGAATCCGGCGTATCGGTGCGGGTGCCCCAGATGCCCGCATCCTCGCCGGACGCCATGTACGCCACCCGCGTCCACACCACCGGCCAGCCCAGCGCCCGGAAGCGCCGCGCCAGCCCGTTGATATGCGCCAGCTGCGCGGGATCGGTCTCGTACGCGGTCTTGAAGCGGTCGGTGCAGGTGTAGGCGTTCTGCAGGTCGATATTGACCAGCACCGCCTTGCGCCCGAAGCCGAAGCGCGCCCGGCTGGGGTTGGCCCTGACCTCCTGCCAGATCTGGCGCGCGGTCTTGTCTGACAATTCCATCGGTTTGACTCCGTTCTTTGCTTCTCTGATTGCTGGATGGGTACGCTCACACGCCCAGGTAAGCGGCCCGCAGTTCAGGGGCTGCCAGCAGCGTCCCGGGCGTACCGGAGAACCTGACTTCGCCGTTTTCCAGCACGTAGGCCCGCGAGGCGATTTCCAGCGACAGCGCCACGTTCTGCTCGACCAGCAGGATCGACAGTCCTTCCTTGTGCAGGCGGCGGACCAGGCCGAACATCTCCTCGACCATCAGCGGCGACAGCCCGAGCGAGGGCTCGTCCAGGATCAGCAGGCGCGGATCGCCCATCAGGCCGCGGCCGATGGCCAGCATCTGCTGCTCGCCGCCGGACATGGTGCCGGCGCGCTGGCCCAGCCGTTCGCGCAGGCGCGGGAAGGTATCGAGCACCCATTCCAGGTTGGCCTTGAGCTGGCGCGTGGCGCGGCGGCAGGCGCCCAGCTCCAGGTTCTCCAGCACGGTCAGGTTGGGGAAGATGCGGCGCCCTTCGGGCACCTGGATCAGTCCGGCGCCGACGATGTCCTGCGGCCGGGCCCGGCTGACGTCCCGCCCGTCGAAGCGGACCGTGCCGGAGGTGCCGGACACCAGGCGGCAGGCCGTGTTGATCAGCGTCGATTTGCCGGCGCCGTTGGCGCCCAGCAGGGCCACGATCTCGCCGCGATTCACCTCCACGCTGACGCCGTGCAGCACCTGCACCTCGCCGTAGCCGCTGTGCAGCCCTTGCACCGACAACAGGGTCTCAGGCATGGGCGGCCGCCTCCTGCTGCGCGCCGATGCGCTGCGCCATGCCGTGGCCCAGGTAGGCCTCGATCACCTGCGGGTCGCGCGTCACCTGCGCGGGCGAACCCTGCGCGATCAGCCGGCCGCCGGCCAGCACGAATACGTCCTGCGCCAGGTTCATCACCGCCTGCATCACGTGCTCGATCATCACGACGGTCACGCCGTCGTCGCAGATGCCGCGCACCACCGGGATCATCGCGGCGATTTCGCCGGGGTTGAGCCCGGCCAGCACCTCGTCCAGCAGCAGCACGCGCGGCCGCGTGGCCAGTGCGCGCGCCAGCTCCAGGCGCTTGCGCCCGGCCACGGTCAGGCTCGAAGCGCTCTTGTGCAGCTGGTCTTCCAGCCCGACCCGGCGGGCCACTTCATCGGCGTGTGCCAGCGCCACATTGCGGCCGCGCACATGCAGGTGCGCGCCGACCGCGATGTTCTCGCGCACGGTCTGCCCGGCAAACGGCTGCACGATCTGGAAGGTGCGCGCCAGCCCGAGCCGGCAGATGACATGAGGCGCGAGCCCGTTGAGGGTGCGGCCTTCCAGCTCCACCGTGCCCTGCGTGGGCGCGAGGAAGCCGGACAGCATGCCGAACAGGGTCGACTTGCCGGCGCCGTTGGGGCCGATCAGGCCGGTGATGCGGCCGCGCGCAATGGACAGGTTCACGTCCTGCACCGCCGCCAGGCCGCCGAAGCGGATCGACAGTCCGTGGGTCGAAAGTATGGTCTGCATCGTCATTTCCCTTGCCTTATGCCCTCGCCTTGCGCACCGATCCGGCCGCCCCGGCCAGGCCCTGCGGCAGGAACATCACCATCAGCACCAGCAGCGCGCCGTAGATCACCAGGCTCACGCCCGGCACATCGCCCAGCGCATTGCGCGTCAGCTCGTTGAGCAGCTGCAGCGCCAGCGCGCCGAGCAGCGGGCCGAACACCGTGGCGGTGCCGCCGATCACCGCCCCAACCAGCGCGGCCACCGAAAAGGCCGGACCGTAGGCGATATGCGGATCGAGGTATTGCAGGTACTGCGTATAAAAAACGCCGGCCGCCGCCATCAGCGCCGCGGACATGGCAATGGCTACCAACTTGACGCGCAGCACGTCGATGCCGAGCGCCTTCGCCGCGTCCTCACTGTCCCGCACCGCCATCAGACAGGCACCGAAGCGCGACCTGCGCAGCCACCACGAGAGGAGAAGGCCCGCGGCGACGAACGTCAGGATGAACCAGAGGTAGCCAGCCTTGCCGGCAAACTGGAGATGCAAGGCACCGGGCTGCAACGGCAACTGCATGCCTGCACCGGCACCGGTAAAACCGACCGCATTGGCCACGATGCGCAGCACCTCGGCCACCGCCAGCGTCGCCAGCGAGAAGTACGAACCCTTGAGCCCGTAGCGGAACGACAGCACGCCCACGCCGACGCCGGCGAGCGCGCCGACGCCGGTCGCCAGCACCAGCGCCAGCCACGCATTCATGCCGAACGCGACCTGCAAGATCGCCATGGCATAGGCGCCGGTGCCGAAGAACGCCGCGTGGCCGAACGAGAACTGCCCGCCAAAGCCGCCGAGGATGTTCCACGACTGCGCCATCAGCGTCATCAGCAGCACCATCACCAGCAGGTTCAGCGCGAAGCCGGAGGACAGCCACAGCGGCGCCGCGGCAAAGCCGGCCAGAACGATGGCGATCCAGCCGAGCGTGGGAAGAGAAGAAATTCGATTCATGTCAGGCTCCTCGAGTCACGCCTTCGCGCCGAACAGGCCCTGCGGACGGAACAGCAGCACCAGGATGAAGATCAGGAAAATGCCGACCTGGCCCAGGCTGTCGCCCAGCCACAGGCCGCCCAGTGACTCGACCACGCCGATCAGCAGGCCGCCCCACAGCGCCCCGGCGAAGCTGCCCATGCCACCCAGCACGACCACGGTGAAGGCGATCAGCACGAAGCCGTCGCCGACGCGCGGATTGACGTAGTAGGCCGGCAGCAGGAAGCAGGCGGCCGCGCCCAGGCAGGCCAGGCCGATGCCGAAACTGAGCGCATAGACGCGCTCGACATCGATGCCGACCACGCGCGCGCCCTGCTTTTCCCTGGCCACCGCGCGGATGGCGCGGCCCAGCGTGGTGCGCCGGATCATCAGCATCAGCAGGCCGCAGGCCAACAGTGCGCCGGCGAAGGCGATCACCTTGGGCAGCGCGATCGATGCACCCAGCAGCTCGACGGTGGACAGCGCATAGGGCGTGTCGATGGTGTAGGTGTCGGAGCGGAACAGGTACAGCGCCAGGTTCTCCAGCACGATCGAGATGCCCAGCGTGACCAGCAGCACGTTCTGCTCGTTGCCGCGACTTGCCCGCGCGATCAGGTGGCGCTGCAGCAGGTAGCCCGCGGCGAACATGGCCGGCAGCATCACCAGCAGCGCCGCGTAGGGATCGACATGGAGCCGGGTAAAGAGGAAATAGACGCCATACAGCGCCGCCATCAGCGCGGCGCCGTGGGCGAAGTTGACGATATGGAGCACGCCGTAGATCAGCGTCAGGCCCAGCGCGACCAGGGCATAGATCGCCCCGGTGGTCAGGCCGTTGAGCCAGGAGGCCCAGAGTATCGGGATATCGAACATGTAATGCGTTCCTCGCGGCAACAGGAGTCCAGCGTCGGGAAGCGGGCTTCCCGACCGTAGCGACTAGGGATAAACGGCGTACCGGCGCGACCGGCGTGAAGCGCTTAGCTGGCCGGCAGCGGGAACACCGCGTCGACCTGCCGGTAGGCGTTGGGGAAGACCACCTTGATGTCGCCATCCACCACCTGCGTCAGCAGCGGCTGCGCGCCGGTGTTCTGGCCGTTGACGAAGCGCGTCGGCCCGTACGGCATGAAGTGGCTGCTGAAGCTGCTGCTGGCGAGCGCTTCGATCACGCGCTCGCGCTGCGCCGAGCCGGCGCGCTCAATGCTGTCGGCCAGCAGCATGGTGGACGCATAGGTGCAGAAAACCTCGTAGGTAAAGAACAGGCCGCTGGCCTCAACGCGCTTGCGCAGCGCAATGGCGCGAGGATCCCTGGGGTTGTACCAGTGGTTGCAGTCCAGCACATGCTGCGCCGCCGCCGGGAACTCCTTGATGAACTTGAAGCTCGACGCCGCGCCGCCCAGCACCGAGTAGACCGCCTTGGGCCGGAACTTCTGCTGCTGCATGGTGCGCATCAGCAGGGCGTACTCGTTGTAGTAGTTGGCCGCGATCACGATGTCCGGATCGGCCGCCTTCATGCGTAGCACGATATTGCTGAAGTCGCGCGTCGGGTTGGCGTGCTTGACCACCTCCTTCACCTCGAAACCGAACTCCGGCAGGCGCTGGCTCAGCAGCTTGGCCGTGCCACTGCCGAACAGCGATTCCTCGTGGATGATCATCGCCGTGCGCGCGCGGTTGCCGCTGAGCTGGTTGAGCGTGCGCAGGTTGCTCATCGCGGTTTCGGTGGCGACCTTGTAGCCGGGGCCGAAGCGGAACGTGTTGGTCAGGCCGCGCTCGACGATGGCATCGGCCACGCCCACGTCGACCACATGCGCCAGGCCATGCCGCGCCGCCGCCTGCGTGGTGGCCAGGCAGATCGCGCTGGCATAGGCGCCGACCACGGCGCTGACGCCGGCCTCGTTCATCTTCTCGACTTCGGCCGCGCCGATCTCCGGCTGCGACTGGGCATCGCCCAGCACCGCTTCCAGCCTGGCGCCGCCCAGCGACTTGATACCGCCGGCGGCGTTGATGTCGGCGATCGCCAGCAGCGCGCCGGCACGGCATTGCGTGCCGGAAAACGCCAGCGCTCCGGTGACCGGATGCAGCACGCCGATGCGCACCGGCCTGGGCTGGGCCCGTCCGATCTGCGGCGCCAGCGCACCGGCGCCAAGCAGCGCGGCCTGGCCCAGGAACCGGCGTCTTGCCGGATAAGTCTTGGTCATTTCTGTCTCCTCCCGATTTCTTGGATCACCGCGTCGCGGTGGATAGGTCGCGCGCAAGCCAGATACGCGCCTTGTCTTCGCCAGCGCGCGTCAGCGCCATGCGGTAGTCGTAGCATTGCGGGCGATACAGGCCGCTGAGCCACTGGACCGGGTTGCCGTCGACATCGCGCACCACGCGCACCACCGACAGCAGCGCCGCACCCACCGGCTCGTCCAGCAGCGCCGCGGCCTGCGCGTCGGCCAGGCAGCAGGACAGCGTCTGGTCGGCGTGGCCGATGCGAACCCCGCCGTCTTCCAGCAGCGCCAGCATGGGCTGCTGCTGCAGCGCGCCCGGTGTCAGCAACAGCGCCACGTGCGGCGGCGACCATGTCGTGATCAGCGAGACCGGTTCGTCCCGGTGCAGGCGCACGCGCATCACGTGCAGGGCTTCGTCCCGCTCCGCCAGCCGCAGCGCCTCCCGGACGTGCGTGGGGCAGCTCCGCATGCCGAAATCGACCACCCGCACCGAGGTGCCGGCGACGACTTCGAGCAGGCTGTCGAGCAGGCCGCACATCTGCGCTGGTGGCCTGTTCAGCCGAACCTGCTCGATATTGACGAATGTCCCCTGCCCGGGCCGCCGGTAGATCAGGCCTTCCTGGAGCAGCTCGGCTAACGCCCGCCGCACCGTCACCCGCGCCACGCGATACTGCTCCATCAAGCGGAACTCGGCCGGCAGCCCGCTCTCGTCGTATAACCCGTTCAGGATTTTCTGCCGCAGCACCAGGTAAATGCGGTGATACCGCGGCATCGGCGAATTTTGGTTTCCCATAAATGGCGGCTGCTATCTTTCGACCCGTTGAAATTTATCGGTTCACCGACATCGGATACTTCCCGTTCAGGCCAATTAGTCAAGGGAATATCGGCTCTGAAGCATGGACCGAAAGATATATCAGTATTATTGTCGCTTCAATAGGACAATTAATAGGACATCGTAGATATTTTCCCCAGTGAGACATGGAATGAAAGCCAGCCCTTAATAAAAAGTCAGGGGTCGTCCGGATTACTCAGTAAATGCTTCAGACGTTCCGGAAACACCAGCGCGAGCCGGACAGCGCCAGGCATGGCGCACCAACAAAAAGCCCCGCCATCAAGGCGGGGCTGAAAGCTGCTGACTGGGGTTTCGTTGGCGGCCCGAACGACATCTGGCAGCTACCCCGGCAGCGCACTCCGGATCAGCAGGTTGACGCGTTCCGGCTGCTCATGGATCACCCAGTGCGTGCCCTCGGGGATGCGTTCCAGGCGCAGGTCAGGCACGAAGTCGCCCAGCCCGTCCACCAGCGACTTCGGCAGCGCGCGGTCGCGTTCGCCCCAGATCACCAGCGTGGGGACCTTGACCACAAACGCGGCCGGATCCAGGCGCGAGATATCGGGCGGCGGCTCGCCCTCGCCCGGCGGGTGCATGGGCGAGGCGCGGTAGAAATTGACGCCGCCGGTGAGCGGATGGACGCCGGCGTCCTGGCCTTCGCCCGGCTGGGACCATGCCGCGTGGTACCTGGCGCGCGTCTCCGGCGTGTACCATGCCGCCGGCTTGCCGTCGGCATCGGCAAGCATCCGGTCCAGCAGCGCGAAGTCGTTGGCGGCCAGCGCCTTTTCCGAGCCCGGCTTGCGCAGCCAGTTCATGTAGGCGGAAGCGGCCTGCTGCTCGGGATCGGTGGCCAGCGCGCGCGCAAACAGGTACGGATGCGGCGAGTTGACGATGACGAGCTGGCGCACCAGCTGCGGGAACTGGATCGCCAGGTTCCAGCAGATCGCCCCGCCCCAGTCGTGCGCCACCACCACGGCCTGGTCATAGCCCAGCGCGCTGACCAGCTGCACCAGGTCTTCGACGATATGGCGCGGCCGGTAGGCCTCGACCTCGGCGGGCTTGCTCGACAGGTTGTAGCCGCGCAGGTCCGGCGCCACGGCAAAATGCGTGCGTCCGAACTCGGCCAGCTGGGCCTCCCATTCGAACCAGAATTCAGGAAAGCCGTGCACGAACAGCATCAGCGGCTTGCCGCGCTCGCCCGCGCTGGCGTAGTGCAGGCGGGTGCCGTTGGGCAGCGTGGCGTACTGCAGGTGGCGGATCACGGCGGCGGGGGCAGCCATGTTGTTCTCCATATGCGGTCCTCCTCGTTGTGGCGTTGTGCTGGCGTCAGCCGCGCAGCGCGGCAACGAGGCCCGCGCGGACCTCGGGCTTGTCGGCAAACGGATCGCCGGGATTGCGCTGCCCGACGATGTCCTCGAAGCGCTGGCGCACGGGGGCGAGCGCCTGGGGGTGGGAATAAATATAGAAGCTTTCGTCGCGGATGGCATCGAAGGTCAGCTGCGCGACCTCGGCGGCGGTCACCTTGCCGGAGCCGACGGCCTTGTCCGACAAGGCCTGCGACACCAGCTGCGAACGCGTCGGCGGCGCCTGGTTGGCCAGGTCGGCGGGCCGGTTGCGCTGGGACTGGTTGATGCCGGTGGGCACAAAGTACGGGCACAGCACCGAGCAGCGCACCTGCTCCGTCACCAGGCCCAGGTCCTGGTACAGGGTTTCGGTCAACGCCACCACCGCGTGCTTGGACACGTTGTACACGCCCATTGCCGGCGGGTTCAGCAAGCCCGCCATCGACGCCGTGTTGACGATATGGCCCTGGTAGGCCGGATCCTTCTCCGCCGCGGCCAGCATCAGCGGCGTGAAGATGCGCACGCCGTGCACGACGCCGTACAGGTTGACGCCCAGCACCCACTCCCAGTCCTTCTCGGAGTTCTCCCAGATCAGGCCGCCCGCGCCCACGCCGGCGTTATTGAACAGCAGGTTGACCTGGCCGAAGGCCTCGATGGCGGCATCGGCCAGCGCCTGCACCTGGTCGGCACGCGAGACGTCCGTGCGCAACCCGATCACCGGCACATTGCGTGCCTTGAATTCCGCCACGGTCGCGTCCAGCGCGTCTTCCTGCACATCCGCCAGCACCAGCTTCATGCCGAGGTCGGCGGCAATGTGGGCAAACTCCTTGCCGAAACCCGAGGCGCCGCCGGTAATGACAGCCACCTTGTTGGAGAAGTCCTTCATATCGTCTGTCCTGTCGCGTGATTCGTTTTGGGAAACGGCGGGCCGTGTGCCATGCGCGCTCAGGCGGCGCGCTGCACCTGGTAGCCCTGCCGCGGGAAATGCACATTGAGCGCGCCGGCGCGCGGGTCCTGGCGGCGCAGCGTGACGCGGCGCGCGCTCAGCGCCAGCAGCACGCCGGCCACCGGGTCGCGCGCATAGTCGGTCGGCGTGACGGTGACGGCGTCGCCGGCCTGCAGGCCGGCATCCACGACCACGCCCTCATCCAGCGCCAGCGGATCGGCACTGCGCGCGGCGCCGATCGCGTCCTCGCTGTCGATCACGCGCGGCCGGCCATGGCCGAAGGTGTTCATGCGCGCATACCAGGCCTGCAAGCGCGGATAAGCCTCCAGCAGCTGCGCCAGCGCGCCGGCGCGGCGGATAAACCAGAGGTTGTGGTACAGCGAGAAATCGGCAACCGACAGCGCCGGCCCGGCCACATGCCCGATCCCGGCAGCGAACTGCGTTTCCAGTTGGCCGAACGTTTCATGCAGCAGCGCGGTGGCTTCGGGCAACGGCATGCGCAGCGCATTGGTGTCGCCACGCATGGCCTTGCGGTCCGCGCTGAAGGCCTGGACCTGCGCCGGCGACAGGTGGCCCAGCATGCTGGCAACGCCGGCCGGCTGGAACACATAGGTCACCGATGCCGTGAACAGCGCCGCATCGAACCAGGCTGCCGCGACCCGCGCCGCCGCGGCCTGGGCCGGCGGATACAGCGCCGGCGCGGGCGCCAGCGCGTCCAGCACCTCGCAGATCAGCGCGGTATCGCAGTAGATATCGGCACCGACCTGCAGCACCGGCGTGCGGCGGTAGCCGCCGGTCAGCGCCAGCAGGTCAGGCTTGGGCAGGATGGCGGGGATTTCCACCGCGTGCCAGGCCAGTCCCTTGGCGCCCAGCAGCAGGCGGACCTTCTCGGAGAATGGCGAAGTTGCGTACTGGTGAAGAATGATGTCGGCCATGCGATCCAACTCCATGTTTGCCAGCGGGTGCCGTGCGGTTCAGTCCAGCAGGTCCGGCTGCTCCTTGACGATGCGGGCATAGAGCGGCTGGAACTGGAACCAGCCCGCCTGCGCCGTGCCGACGATCGAATAGGCCTGGCGCGCGGCCGCATCGGAGATCAGCTTGAGCGGCGCCTGGGTGCGCGCCGCGGCGGCTTCGGCCAGCAGCTGGACCTGGCAGGAGCGCTCCATGGTGATGAACCACCAGGCGGCTTCGTCCACGGTCTTGCCGACCGTCAGCAGGCCATGGTTCTGCAGGATCGCGGCCTTGTTCTGGCCCAGCGCATTGGCGATGCGCTGGCCTTCGTCGAGCTCCACCACCACGCCGCCGAAATCGTCATAGACCGCATGATCCTGGTAGAACGCGCACACGTCCTGCGTGAGCGGATCGAGCGGGCGGCCCAGCGTGGACCACGCGCGGCCATGGGTGCTGTGCGAATGCGCTGCCGCGACCGCGTCGGAGCGGGTCTGGTGCACGCGCGAATGGATGGCGAAGGCCGCGGCATTGACCGGGTAGTCGCCCTCGACCACGTCGCCGTGGTGGTCGCAGCGGATCAGGTTGGAGACCTTGACCTGGCTGAAATGGACGCCGAAGGGATTGACCCAGAAGGTATCGGGAAACTCCGGGTCGCGCGCGGTGATATGGCCGGCCACGCCTTCGTCGAAACCGAACCTGGAAAACAGCCGGAAGGCCGCGGCCAGGCGCTGCTTGCGGTGCAGGCGCTCTGCGGCGGCGGTGGCGAACTGCGGCGGGCGCGGCAGGTTGCGGTAGCGGGCCTTGACCTCTTCGGGCAGGCCGGCGCCGATCTCGTCGCCGCTCTGGATTTGCGGGGCTTGCGGGGCATTCATCGGTGTCTCCATCTTTTTGGTGAAATCCGTTGCCCGCGGCGCGCCCGGCAGGCGCGCCGCGGCCCTGCATGCGCCGGTCAGACCAGCTTGACCAGCTGCTTGCCGAAGTTCTTGCCCTTGAGCAGGCCGATAAAGGCTTCAGGCGCGCTGGCCAGGCCTTCGGCAATGCTCTCGCGGAACTTGAGCTTGCCCTGGGCGACGGCGGTGCCCAGTTCCTTCAGCGCCTGCGGCCAGACCTCCATATGCTCGGAGACGATAAAGCCTTCGATGGTCAGGCGCGACACCAGGATCAGCTGCGGGTTCTTCAGCGGCAGCGGCTGGCCGTCATAGCCCGCGATCATGCCGCACATGGCGATGCGGCCGAAGGCGTTCATGCGCGTCAGCACGGCGTCCAGGATATCGCCGCCGACATTCTCGAAATAGCCGTCGATGCCGTCCGGGGTGGCTTCCTTGAGCATCTTGTAGAGCTCCTTGGGATCCTTGGCCGCCTTGTAGTCGATGCAGGCATCGAAGCCCAGCTCATTGACCACGTAGTCGCACTTGTCCTTGCCGCCGGCAAAGCCGACCGCGCGGCAGCCGGCCAGCTTGGCCAGCTGCCCGACCACGCTGCCCACTGCGCCGGAGGCAGCGCTGACCGCGATGGTCTTGCCCGGCTTGGGCAGGATGATCTTGTTCAGGCCATACCAGGCGGTCACGCCCGGCATGCCGACCGAACCGAGGTAGGCCGACAGCGGGATATGCGTGGTGTCGACCGGCTGCAGGCCGGTGCCGTCGCTGACGCCCATCTCCTGCCAGCCGAACATGCCGACCACCTTGTCGCCTGGCTTGAACTTGCTGTTCCTGCTTTCCACCACTTCGCCCACGGTGCCGCCGATCATGACCTCATCGAGCGGCTGCGGCGCGGCGTAGGACTTGCTGTCGTTCATGCGGCCGCGCATGTACGGGTCCAGCGACAGGTAGTGGTTGCGCACCAGCACCTGGCCGTCGGCGATCTGCGGCACGGGCACTTCTTCCAGGCGGAAATTGGCCGGCGTCACCGCGCCTTCGGGACGCGAGGCCAGGACGATGCGCTTGAACGTTTTGGACATGGTCGATTCCTTTCAGTAGGAATATGGAACGGCTTGAATACTGCGTCGGGAAGGGACAGCCGCGCTGCCCCGTCTGCTGCATCGGTGCCGGCGCTCAGCCGTCGGCACCGGTATCGGTCTCACCCGGGCGCTGCGGCGGCATGCGCCGGATGTACTTGAAGGTGCCCGAGCCGCGCGCCACGGTCTTGCCGTCGGCGTCGACGATCTCGGCTTCGCAGAACACCATGGTGGTGGTGCGGTGCACGGTGGTGCCGCGCGCGGTCAGCGCGCCGCGCCCCGGCGCCATGAAGCTGGTCTTCATCTCGATGGTGACCACGCCCCGGCCATCCGCGTCGCTGCTGCGGCCGGCCACCGCCATGGCCACGTCGAGCAGCGTCATGATTACGCCGCCGTGGGCCATGTCCCAGCTGTTCTGGTGGCGCTTCTCGATCGGCAGTGCGATCTCGCTGCGGCCGCCTTCGGCGAGGTTGCAGGTCACGCCGAGGTCGGCGAGGAAGGGAATGTGGGTCAGGGGGCCTTTGAACTGGTTCATGGCAATTGCGAGTCCGAGAATTAGGTGCCGGCGAGGCCGAGGCCTTGCGCCGGCCCCAAGTTTGAGGGCAATCCGGGATTCCGCCAAGCCGCACGGTGCGGCTTGCCCGGAATGCGCCCTGCCCGGCTCAGACCGCGCTGACGCCGCCGTCCACCGCCAGGATCTGGCCGGTGATGTGTTTGCCGGCGTCGCTGGCAAACAGCAGCGCGGCGCCCTTCAGGTCCTCGTCGTCGCCCAGGCGGTGCAGCGGCACGCCGGCGCACATGGCCTCAACGCCCATGCGCTCGAGCGAGCCCTTGGTCATCTTCGACGGGAAGAAGCCCGGCGCGAGCGCGTTGACGGTGATGTTGTGCTCGCCCCACTCGGCCGCCAGCGTGCGCGTGAAGTTGACCACCGCACCCTTGGAGGTGTTGTAGGCAATGGTCTCCATGCTGCCCGGCGGGTTGCCGGCCAGCCCCGCGATCGACGCCACGTTGATGATGCGGCCGTAGCGGCGCGGGATCATCGACAGCTTGCCGATGCGCTGGCTCAGCAGGAACAGGCCGCGGATGTTCAGGTTCATCACCTTGTCCCAGGCTTCGACCGGATGGTCTTCGGCCGGGGCGCCCCAGGTGGCGCCGGCGTTGTTGACCAGGATGTCGACGTGGCCCAGCTTCGCGATGGCCTCGTCGGCCAGGCGCGCGATTTCCGACTCCTGCGAGCCGTCGGCGGCGATCCAGTCGGCCTCGATGCCGAGCGACTTCAGGTGCGCCTGCGCCGCCTGCAGCTCGTCGGCCTTGCGCGCCGACAGCACCAGGCGCGCGCCCTGCTCGCCCAGCGCCTCGGCAATCTGCAGGCCAAGCCCGCGCGAGCCGCCGGTGATCAGCGCGGTCTTGCCCTTCAGGTCAAACAGTTGCTGGATGGTACGCATATTGTCTTCCTTCGTTCTGTAGGGTTCGGGGATGGGCAAGCGCCGCTCAGAACCACGCGTCCTGCATGTCGAGCGTGGTGCGGTCGAGCGACTCGAGCAGCGCCAGCTGCGGGCCGACCTTGGGCAGCTCCCAGCGGAAGAAGTAGGCCGCCGCGGCCAGCTTGCCGCGGTAGAAGTCCTCGTCTTCCTTGCCGTTCGCGCGCGGCAGCGCGGCTTGCGCCAGCAGTGCCTGTTCCAGCCAGATCCACGCCACCACCACGTGCCCGAAGGCCTCCAGGTAGACCGAGGCATTGGCCAGCGTCACGTTGGGGTCGCCCGCGCTCCACAGCGCCTGCGTGACCTCGGCCAGGCGCTTGGTGGCGGTGCCGAGGGCGCCTGCCTGCTGCGACAACTCGGCATTGCCGGCGGCGAGCGCGCGGGTGATGGTGTCCTGCACGCGCTCGCCCAGCAGCTTGAAGGCGGCGCCGTCCTTCATCACCACCTTGCGGCCCAGCAGGTCCAGGCCCTGGATGCCGTGCGTGCCTTCGTGGATCGGGTTGAGGCGGTTGTCGCGGTAGAACTGCTCGACGTTGTACTCGCGCGTATAGCCGTAGCCGCCATGCACCTGGATCGCCAGGTTGTTGGCCTCCAGGCACCATTGCGACGGCCAGCTCTTGGCGATCGGGGTCAGGATATCGAGCAATAGCGCCAGGCGCGCATGCGCGGCTTGGTCGCCGGCGGCCGCAGCGGCCTCTTCCTCGTCGACCAGGCGCGCGCAATAGAGGTTCAGCGCCAGGCCGCCTTCGACATAGCTCTTCTGCGCCAGCAGCATGCGGCGGATATCGGCGTGCTCGACCAGCTTCACCTGCGGGCTGGCCGCATCCTTGCCGCCGGGGCCGACCGCGCGGCCTTGCGGGCGGTTGCGCGCGTAGTCCAGCGCGTGCAGGTAGCCGGTATAGCCCAGCATCACCGCGCCCAGGCCCACGCCGATGCGCGCCTCGTTCATCATGTGGAACATGCAGGCCAGGCCCTTGTGCGGCTCGCCCACCAGGTAGCCGATCGCGCCGGCCTTGCCGCCCGGCCGGTACTTCATGCCTTCGCCGAAGTTGAGCAGGCAGTTGGTGGTGCCGCGGTAGCCCATCTTGTGGTTCAGGCCGGCCAGCACCACGTCGTTGTGCTCGCCCAGCGAGCCGTCTTCATTGACCAGGTACTTGGGCACGATGAAGAGCGAGATGCCCTTCACGCCCGGGATCAGCTTGCCGTCCGGGCCGGGGATCTTGGCCAGCACCAGGTGGACGATATTTTCCGACAGCTCGTGCTCGCCGGCAGAGATCCACATCTTGTTGCCGCGCAGCCGGTACTGCGCGCCCAGCGGCGATTCGCCCTCGTACTCGGCGCGCGTGGTGATGTCCGACAGCGACGAGCCCGCCTGCGGCTCGGACAGGCACATGGTGCCGAAGAAGCGACCGTCCATCTCCGGCTTGACGAAGGTCTCGACCTGCGCCGGCGTGCCGTGCGTCAGCAGCAGGTTGGCGTTGCCGATGGTCAGGAACGGGTACGAGCTGGTGCCGACGTTGGCACCCTTGAAGTAGGCAAAGCCAGCCTTCTCGACCACCACCGGCAGTTGCATGCCGCCCAGTTCATAGTCCTGGCCGGCGGCCATCAAGCCGGCCTCGCAGAAGGCCTTCAGCGCGGTGCTGACCTCGGGGATGATGCTGACGGTCTCGCCGTCGAAATGCGGCTCTTGCTGGTCGTTCTTCTTGTTGTGCGGCGCGAACAGGTCGGTGGCGATTTTCTCGCAGGTGTCCAGCGCGGCGTCGAAAGTCTCGCGCGAGTGGTCGGCATAGCGCGGGATGCGCGTGAGCTCGTCGACCTTGAGCCATTCGTACAGCACGAAATTCAGGTCGCGGCGGGATAGGATCATCGACATGGTGTCTCCATGCGGCGCACTGCGTGGCGTGCCGCGAGTTCTTTTTGCTAGCGTGGGAGGCGCCGGGCGCGGTCAAAAAAGGGCGCTGCCGCGCCCTTCCCTGCGTGCCGCTCAGGCGCCTTCGCCAAGGCGCGCGATCGTTCCCTGCGCCACCGCGCAGAGCCTCTCCTCGCCATCCCTGACGACGTACACGTCGCAGCGCACCACCGCCTGCTGGCGGCCGGCGCTGACGCATTCGGCGCGGGCGACCAGCAGCTCGCCGATCGCCGGGCGCACGTAGTTGATCTTGTACTCGGATGTCACGACCGGCACCGCCATGGCCGCGCCGCCCGCGTAGGTCAGCGCATTGTCGGCCAGGTAGCTGACCACGCCGCCGTGCAGGAAGCCGTGCTGCTGCCGCAGGTCCTGACGGATCGGCAGGCGCAACTCAGCCTTGCCCGGCGACAACGCCGCCAGTTCGGTGCCGACCAGGACCGAGAAGGGCTGGCTGGCCAGCACCTCCCGGCCCCAGGCGAGCATGTCGGCGGGCGTGGCCCGCGCGGTGCCCGCAGCCGACATCAGAGCACTTCGAACAGGCCGGCCGCGCCCTGGCCGCCGCCGATGCACATGGTCACCACCACGTACTTGACGCCGCGGCGCTTGCCTTCGATCAGCGCATGGCCGACCAGGCGCGCGCCCGACACACCGTAGGGGTGGCCCACGGCGATGGCGCCGCCGTTGACGTTCAGCCGGTCCATCGGGATGCCGAGCGTGTCGGCGCAGTACAGCACCTGCACGGCGAAGGCTTCGTTCAGCTCCCACAGGCCGATGTCGTCGACCTTCAGGCCGGCCTTCTTCAGCAGCTTGGGCACAGCAAAGACCGGGCCGATACCCATCTCGTCCGGCTCGCAGCCAGCCACGGCAAAGCCGCGGAACACGCCCAGCGGCTGCAGGCCGCGGGCCTCGGCGACGCGCGCATTCATCACCACCGCTGCCGAAGCGCCGTCCGAGAACTGCGAGGCATTGCCGGCGGTGATCACGCCACCCGGCACCGCGCTGCGGATCTTGGAGACGCCTTCCAGCGTGGTATCGGCGCGGATGCCCTCGTCGGCGGAGACGGTGACTTCCTTGGTCACCAGCTGGCCGGTCGACTTGTCGGCCACGCCCGCCAGCACCGTCATCGGCACGATCTCGTCCTTGAACTTGCCGGCTTCCTGCCCGGCGGCGGCGCGTTGCTGGCTGCGCACGCCGTACTCGTCCTGGCGCTCCTTCGAGATGTTGTAGCGCTTGGCCACGTTCTCGGCGGTCTGCAGCATGTTCCAGTAGATTTCCGGCTTGTTCTTCAGCAGCCAGCTTTCCTGGACCATATGGCGGTTCATCTCCTGCTGCACGCACGAGATGCTTTCCACGCCGCCGGCGACGAAGATGTCGCCCTCATCAGCGATCACGCGCTGCGCGGCCATGGCGATGGTCTGCAGGCCGGACGAGCAGAAGCGGTTGACGGTGGCGCCGGGCACGGTCACCGGGCAGCCGGCGCGCAGTGCGATCTGGCGTGCGATGTTGGCGCCGGTGGCACCTTCCGGGTTGGCGCAGCCCATCAGCACGTCTTCCACTTCGGCGGCCTCGATCTTGGCGCGGGCAATGGCGTGCTGGACGGCATGACCGCCGAGCGTGGCGCCGTGGGTCATGTTGAAGGCGCCCTTCCAGCTCTTGGCCAGCGGGGTCCGCGCGGTGGATACGATGACTGCTTCGTTCATGTCTTGCTCCTCGGATTCTCTTGTGTCGTTCAGTTCGGTGGTTCGGTTCAGCCCTGGCCCTTGAGCAGTTCAGCGGACGTGACGCGCGCAACGCCGGCGGCGCCGAGGTCCTGCCATGCTTTGGCCAGCGACCCTTCCAGGTCGATGGCGCGGCAGGCATCCTCGATCACCGCGGCCGCGAAGCCCGCGGCGCGTGCATCGAGCGCGCTCCAGGCCACGCAGTAGTCCGTCGCCAGACCCGCGCAGAACACGCGCCTGACGCCATGCTCGCGCAGGTAGCCGGCCAGCCCGGTGCGCGTGGTGCGGTCCGCCTCCAGGAAGGCGGAGTAGCTGTCCACGTCGGCATGGTGGCCCTTGCGGATCACCAGCCGCGCATGCGGCACGTGCAAGCCCGCATGCAGCGCAGCGCCGGGCGTGCCCTGCACGCAGTGCACCGGCCACAGCACCTGCTCGCCATACGGCAGCGCCAGCGTCTGGAACGGCTGCGTGCCCGCATGGTTGGCCGCGAACGAGACGTGGCTGACGGGATGCCAGTCCTGCGTCAGCACCACATGACCGAACGCACGCGCCAGCCGGTTGATGACGGGCACCACTTCATCGCCGTGGGGCACGGCAAGCGCGCCGCCCGGCATGAAGTCGTTCTGCACGTCGATCACCAGCAGGCAATCGTCCGGTCCGATGGTGGTGTTCATCTCAGCTCCAGGCTGAACCATGTGGCGGTATTAACCGTTGAAGCCCTTGCCTTCGTCCGCCAGCTTCTGCAGCAGCGGCGCGACCTGCCACGCTTCACCGTGGTAGCCCTTGGCGTAGCGCTTCATCGACAGCGCCACGTTGTACAGGCCGACCTGGTCCGCGTACAGCATCGGGCCGCCGCGGAACAGCGGGAAGCCGTAGCCGGTCAGGTACACCATGTCGATATCCGAGGCCTTGGAAGCAATGCCTTCCTCCAGGATCCTGGCGCCTTCGTTGACCAGCGCGAACACCAGGCGCTCGACGATCTCTTCGTCAGAGATCTTGCGGCGCGTGATGCCCAGGTCCTTCGAGTGCTGCACGATCATGTCGTTGACCTGCTGGTTCGGGTACGGCTTGCGGTCGCCCGCCTTGTAGTCGTACCAGCCCGCGCCGGTCTTCTGGCCGAAGCGGCC
The DNA here is from genome assembly GCF_058787995.1 of Cupriavidus sp. FW305-27. NCBI lineage: Bacteria > Pseudomonadati > Pseudomonadota > Betaproteobacteria > Burkholderiales > Burkholderiaceae > Cupriavidus > Cupriavidus sp. FW305-27. Next base: position 34,227 of record NZ_JBYTAG010000019.1, on the reverse strand, counting down.
CATCTCGCACAGCAGGTCCGCGGTCTTGGAATACTGGATCTCCGGCTTGTCCACCGCGCGGCGCTTGCGGATGGCCCAGCCGATGTCGTTGCCGGCCAGGTCGCCCATGCGGAACGGGCCCATGGCAAAGCCGAACTTCTCGATGGCCTTGTCGACCTGCTCCGGCAGCGCGCCTTCGTCCAGCAGGTAGCCAGCCTGGCGGCTGTACTGCTCGATCATGCGGTTGCCGATAAAGCCGTCGCAAACGCCCGACACCACCGCGGTCTTCTTGATCTTCTTGCCGACCTGCATGACCGTGGCCAGCACGTCCTTGCCGGTCTTCTCGCCGCGCACCACTTCCAGCAGCTTCATCACATTGGCCGGGCTGAAGAAATGCATGCCGACCACGTCCTGCGGACGCTTGGTGAACGAGGCGATCTTGTTGACGTCCAGCGTGGAGGTGTTCGAGGCCAGGATCGCGCCTTGCTTGGCGACTTCATCCAGCTTCTTGAACACGGTCTCCTTGACGCCCATCTCTTCGAACACGGCCTCGATGATCAGGTCGGCGTCCTTGAGGTCGTCATAGGACAGCGTGGTGCTGAGCAGGCCCATGCGCTGCTCGACCTTCTCTTGCGTGAGCTTGCCCTTCTTGGCGCTGTTCTCGTAGTTCTTGCGGATGATGCCGACGCCGCGGTCGAGCGCTTCCTGCTTGGTTTCCAGGATGGTGACCGGGATGCCCGCGTTGAGGAAGTTCATGCTGATGCCGCCGCCCATGGTGCCGGCGCCGATCACGGCGACCTTCTCGATCTTGCGGGTCGGCGTGCCTTCGGGCACATCGGGGATCTTGCTGGCGGCACGCTCGCCAAAGAAGGCGTGGCGCAGCGCGCGCGATTCCGGCGTGGTAACCAGGTAGAGGAAGCCCTCGCGCTCTTGCTTCAGGCCCTGTTCGAACGGCTTGAGCGAGCCGGCCACCGCTTCCAGGCACTTCAGCGGCGCCGGGAAGTTCTTGGCCATCGCGGCCACGGTATTGCGGGCAAAGCCCAGGTAGCCTTCGGGGTTCTCGTGGCGCACCTTCAGGTCGCGCACCTTCGGATGCGGGCCGGTGGCGGCGCCAACGTTCTGCGCGAACTTGACCGCGGCGGGCAGCACGTCGCCGTCGACGATTTCATCGAACAGCTTGGTGCCGGCAAACTTCTCGGACAGCACCGGGGTGCCCGACACGATCATGTTGGCCGCGGCCTCCAGGCCGATCACGCGCGGCAGGCGCTGCGTGCCGCCGGCGCCCGGCAGCAGGCCCAGCTTCACTTCCGGCAGCGCGATCTGGGCGCCCTTGGACGCCACGCGGTAGTTGCAGCCCAGCGCCAGCTCCAGGCCGCCACCCATGGCGACCGAGTGCACGGCGGCCACGACCGGCTTGGACGAGCCTTCCAGCACGCGGATCACCGAGTGCAGCGTCGGCTCCTGCATGGCCTTGGGCGTATTGAATTCACGGATGTCGGCGCCGCCCGAGAAAGCCTTGCCAGCGCCGGTGATGACGATGGCCTTGACGGCGGCATCGTCCAGCGCACGGGTCATGCCTTCGACGATGCCAAGCCGGGTGCTGTGACCCAGGCCGTTGACAGGGGGATTGTCGAGCGTGATGACGGCTACGCCGTCCTGAACCTGATACTGCGCTGTCATGCTGGTTCCTTTGGTGTCAAAAGTTGTCTCGGGATTCGAATTCTCGAATTCAATTTTTACTGCACGGCGCGGCCGGCAGCGGCCGGCGACTGCTGCGGGAGGCTGCCGTCATGAGCGGGTAAACCCTCCGCCCGACCTGCCGCTTTCCCGCGTCCCGCAACGCCTTCCGGCGCCTGGGCGAAACAAGCATACACAAAATAGCACGGTCGTTCAATTTTAATTTTCGGACTTTTCCGGCGACATGCGCGGCGCTAATGCCGCCCCTGACCGCGATGCATGGCGGGGCGCCTGACGCGGTGCCAAATCGTCCCGCCATGGCGGATAAAGCACTTGCCGAGTGCGACTGAGTGCCGCCTCTAAACCAGTATCGGACTTTATTTGGCCGACACGGACAAATCGCGCGGGCCGACCCTGTAAACTCGCGGCTTTTCGTTTTTTGCCGTCCGGGTTCCACAAGATGCCGGATCGGCGGAAGGTCCAGCGACCCTGATGTCTTCCCCCTCACATTCCCACGCCCACGAGCACCAGCACCCGGTGGTCGAGCACGACCACCTCAAGCGCAGGCTCAAGGCCCGCCACCTGAGCATGATTGCCATCGGCGGCGCGGTCGGCACCGGGCTGTTCGTGGCCTCGGGCGCCTCGATCGCGCAGGCCGGCCCCGGCGGCGCACTGCTGATGTATATGCTGCTCGGGCTGATGGTCTATTGCCTGATGACCAGCCTGGGCGAGCTGGCGGTGCATATGCCGGTGGCCGGCTCCTTCGTCACCTACAGCGCGCTCTATGTCGACGAAGGCTTCGGCTTCGCGCTGGGCTGGAACTACTGGTTCAGCCTGGCGGTGACCATCGCCGTGGAACTGACCGCGGCGCAGCTGGTGATGCAGTACTGGTTCCCCGAAATGCCCGGCGTGGTCTGGAGCGCCGCGTTCCTGCTGCTGATGTTCGGGCTCAATGCGTTCTCGGTGCGCGGCTTCGGCGAGGCCGAGTACTGGTTCGCGCTGATCAAGGTGGTGACCGTGATCGTGTTCCTGGGCGTGGGCCTGCTGATGATCTTCGGCATCATGAAAGGCGGCCCGCAGTCTGGCTGGCACAACTTCACCATGGGTGACGCGCCCTTTGTCGGCGGCATCCCGGCCATGATCGGCGTGGCGATGATCGCGGGCTTCTCCTTCCAGGGCACGGAAACGGTGGGCGTGGCCGCCGGCGAAGCGGAGAACCCGGCCAGGACCATCCCGCGCGCGATCCGGCAGACCTTCTGGCGCATCCTGCTGTTCTATGTGGTCGCGATCCTGATCATCGGGGTGCTGATTCCCTATACCGATCCCAGCCTGCTGCGCAACGACGTCACCGACGTGGGCGTGAGTCCGTTTGCACTGGTGTTCCGCCACGCCGGCCTGGCCTTTGCTGCGGGGCTGATGAACGCGGTGGTGCTGACCGCGCTGCTCTCGGCCGGCACCTCCAGCATGTATGTGTCGACCCGGATCCTCTACGGCCTCGCCGTCAGCGGCCGCGCGCCGCGCGCGTTCGGCAAGCTGACCGTGAGCGGCGTGCCGTTCAATGCGCTGCTGGCCACCACCGCCGTGGGCGCGCTGTGTTTCTTCAGTTCGCTGTTCGGGGACAAGGCGGTCTACCTGTGGCTGCTCAACACCTCGGCCATGACCGGCTTCTTTGCCTGGCTGGGCATTGCCATCAGCCATTACCGCTTCCGTCGCGGGCTGGTGCACCAGGGCTATGACGTTGGCATGCTGGCCTACCGCTCGCCGCTCTATCCCTTCGGCCCCATTTTTACCGTGGTGCTGTGCGTGGTGATCGTGGCCGGGCAGAACTACCAGGCGTTTGCGGATATTCCGAACCGGTGGCCGGAGATCGTGGCGACCTATATCGGCGTGCCGGCGTTCCTGGCGCTGTGGTGGGGGTACCGGGCGGTGAAGAAGTCGCGGCTGATCGACTATGAGGATATGCCGTTTGACTTGCCAAAGCCGGCAGTTTTCGGCCCTCTCCCGCAAGCGGGAGAGGGAGCACACAGTTGGCAAGGGGAGCGCACAGTGGCCGAAGTCATACCTCCAGCCACTCCTTCCTGATCTGCGAGTTGGCCTTCAGTTCCGCGGGCGTCCCCTCGAACACAATATGCCCGTGCCCCATCACGTAGACGCGCTGGGAAATATCCAGCGCGATCGCCAGCTTCTGCTCGATCAGCAGCACGGAAATACCCCGCTCCTTCAGCGTCTTCAGGTAGTCCCCGACCAGGGCCACGATCATCGGCGCCAGGCCTTCGGTCGGTTCGTCGATCAGCACCAGGTCGGGGTCGCCCATCAGCGTGCGGCACAACGTCAGCATCTGCTGCTCGCCGCCGGAGAGCACGCCGGCCGAGGTGTTCTCGCGCTCCTTCAGCCGCGGGAACATGTTGAACATGTCCTCGACGGTCCAGCGCGGCCTGGCCTGCCGTGGGTTGCGCTTCTCGCCCAGCAGCAAGTTCTGCCGCACGGTCAGCGTCGGAAAGATATCCCGGTTCTCCGGCACATAGCCGATCCCGAGGTGCGCGATCTCGAAGGTGCGCCGCCCCAGGATCTCTTCGTCGCGAAACCGCACCGAGCCCTCGGCCTTGACCATGCCGAGGATGGCCTTGGCCATGGTCGAGCGCCCCACCCCGTTGCGGCCCAGCAGCGCGACGATCTCGCCTTCGTCGATATGCGCGTCCACGCCGTGGAGGATATGGCTCTTGCCGTAGTAGGCGTGCAGGCCCTGGACGTTCAGCATGCGCTTGCCCATCAGTGCGCTCCTTCGGTGGCTTCCTCGTCGAGGGTTGTGCCCAGGTAGGCTTCCTTGACCTTGCGGTTGTTGCGGATGGCCTGCGGGGTGTCCGTGGCGATCACTTCGCCGTAGACCAGCACAGAGATGCGGTCGGCCAGGCCGAATACCACGCTCATGTCGTGCTCCACCATCACCAGCGTCTTGCCGACGGTGACCTTGCGGATCAGCTCCACCGCGTGATCGGACTCGGAGCGGCTCATGCCCGCGGTGGGCTCGTCCAGCAGGATCACCTCGGCGCCGCCGGCGATGGTGATGCCGATCTCCAGCGCACGCTGCTCGGCATAGGTCAGCAGGCCCGCCTGGCTGTCGCGGCGGTGCTGCATGCCGATCAGCTCCAGCACCTCCTCCGCGCGCTCGCGCGTGTCGCGCAGGCCCTTGAGCCGGTGCCAGAACGAATACTTGTAGCCGAGCGACCACAGCACCGCGCAGCGCAGGTTCTCGAACACCGACAGCCGATGGAAGATGTTGGTGATCTGGAAGCTGCGCGACAGCCCCATGCGGTTGATCACGAACGGCTGCAGCCCGCCGATCTCCGCGCCATTGAGCCGCACGGTCCCGCTGCTCGGCGCAAACCGGCCGGAAATCAGGTTGAAGGTCGTCGACTTCCCTGCGCCATTGGGCCCGATCAGCGCATGGCGCTCGCCCTTCGGGATGCTCAGGTTCACGCCGCGGATGATTTCCGTCTGGCCGAACTTCTTGCGTACATCGGTCAGTTCCAGTGCCGCTGTCATGGCCTGCCTCCTGCGATTTCCATCTGTACCTTGTCCCACGCGCTGCGCACCCGCGCCGCCGCCAGCCGCCACGCGAACAGGCCAGCCGCCCACAGCGCGGCCGCCGCCAGCCATGGCGTCCAGGTTGCGGCATCGAAGCCGACGCCGAACAGCGACATCGTGGTGCCGTTGGCGCTGTCGACCTGCACCTTGTAGACCAGCTCGACCGTCAGGATCATGGCCAGCAGCAGCACCACGGCGGCGCCGCCGGCACGCGCGTAGGACGGCAGCATGCGGCCCAGCTTGCCCTTGCCCAGCAGCGGCACCTGCATCAGCAGCAGGCTGGCCAGCCCGCCCGGCACGAACATCACCATCAGCACGAAGAACAGGCCCAGGTACAGCAGCCAGGCCTTGGTCAGGTCCGACAGCGCCACCGCGAACAGCACGAACACCACCGCGCCGATGATGGGCCCGAAGAACACGCCCGCGCCACCGATGAACACCGCCAGCAGCACGCCGCCGGAGCGCACCGCGCTGACGTTCTCGGCCGAGACGATCTCGAAGTTGATGGCGCCCAGCGCCCCGGCGATACCGGCGAAGAATGCCGACAGGATCAGCACCAGGTAGCGCACGCGCTGGGTGTTGTAGCCGATGAACTCGACCCGCTCGGGGTTGTCGCGCACGGCGTTGGCGATGCGGCCCAGCGGCGTCTGCGTCCAGGCGTACATCGCCACCATCGACAGCAGGCACCACGCCGCGATCAGGTAGTAGACCTGGCGCCCGGGCCCGAAGGTGATGCCCAGGAACGGATCGCCGACCACGCGGTTGGTGGAGATGCCACCCTCGCCGCCGAAGAACTCCGGAAACATCAGCGAGCTGGCGAACACCATCTCGCCGATGCCCATGGTGATCATGGCAAAGGTGGTGCCGGACTTCTTGGTGGTGACGTAGCCGAAGATCACGCCGAAGAAGGCGCCGGCCAGGCCGCCCACCAGCGGCAGCATCGACACCGGCAGCCAGACCTTGCCCGCCCCGACCATGTTCAGCACATGCACGGCGATAAACGCGCCCAGGCCGGAGTAGACCGCGTGGCCGAACGACAGCATGCCGGTCTGCCCGAGCAGCATGTTGTACGACAGCGCAAAAATGATCATGATGCCCATCTGCGACATCAGCGTGATGGCGAAGCCCCCGGTGAAGATCAGCGGCAGCACCAGCATGACCAGCACGGTCAGGCTCCAGATGATCCAGCGCGCCTGGTTCAGCGGGCGGTAGCGCAGGGTGCGGCCGGTCACCACCGGCTCGCGGGGTTGTTGCATCGCTTGCTCCATGGTGTCAGCTCTCCCGGGTTCCCATCAGTCCACGCGGGCGGAAGATCAGCATCACCACCAGCAGCAGGTACGGCAGCACCGGCGCCACCTGGGCCACCGTGAGCTTCCACAAGGAATAGAACGGCGTGGCTTCGCTGACCGCCAGCCCCAGGCTGGTCATCAGGCCCGCCAGCGAGGCGTCGATGGTGACCGCGAAGGTCTGCAGCACGCCGATCAGGATCGACGCAATGAAGGCGCCCACCAGCGATCCCATGCCGCCCACCACCGCCACCACGAACACGATCGACCCGACCGCCGCGGCCATCGATGGCTCGGTGACAAAGGCATTGCCGCCGATCACTCCCGCCAGCCCGGCCAGCGCGGCGCCGCCGCCAAACACCATCATGAACACGCGCGGCACGTTGTGGCCCAGCGCCTCGACCATTTCCGGGTGCGTCAGCGCGGCCTGGATCACCAGCCCGATGCGGGTACGCGTCAGCACCAGGTAGATCGCCACCAGCATGCCCAGCGACACCAGCATCATGAAGGCGCGGTACTTGGGGAAGGACGAGGTGAACACCGTGAACAGCGGCCCGTCCAGCTCCGCGGGGATCCGGTACGGCACCGCCGCCAGGCCCCACACCAGCTTGACGCCCTCTTCCATCAGGTAGGCCAGGCCGAAGGTGAACAGCAGCTCGGCCACGTGGCCGTACTTGTGCACCGTGCGCAGGCCGAAGCGCTCCACCAGCGCGCCCGCGCCGGCCACCAGCAGCGGCGCGAAGATCAGCGCCGGCCAGAACCCGACCTTGCTGGCGATGGTGTAGGCGAAGTAGGCGCCCAGCATGTAGAAGCTGGCATGGGCAAAGTTGAGCACGCCCATCATGCTGAAGATCAGCGTAAGGCCCGATGACAGCATGAACAGCAGCAGCCCGTAGCTGATGCCGTTCAGCAGTGAGATGACGAAGAATTCCACAGCGTGTCCTTCAAGCTGGCGCCGCCATGCGTGGGCATGCCGGCGTCCGTCCGGTTGGATTGAGGGTGAGCGTCCCCCTCCGGGGGCGGTTGCCCGCCCCGGACGCTCCCCGGTATCGACCGAAAAAGACTGAAAGTATGCAGGATCGGGCGGCCACTTTGTCAGCGTGGCCGGCCCGTCACGGACAGGATCAGCCCGGCCGCTTCATCTGGCAGGAGGTCGGCTGGGCCGACACGTACTGGTCCATCAGCGCGTTGGTCTTCCAGCCGTAGCCGGTGTTCTCCTGGTCGTACTTGATTTCCTTGCCATCCACCTTGGTCCAGGTGGCGACCACCAGCGGCTGCTGCGCCTGGTGGTCCGAGTTGCGCATCTCGACCGTGCCGTTCATGCTGTCGACCTTGATGCCCTCGAGCGCCTTGGCGACCTTGATCGGATCGGTCGAGCCGGTGTCCTTGAAGGCCTTGGACAGCATGGCAATGCCGGTGTAGGAGGCCATCACGTAGAAGTCGTCGTTGTACTTCTTCTTGAAGCCCTCGATGACATCAGCCCCCTTGAACCCCTTGTTGTTGGGGTTGTAGTAGCCGACATACTTGACGTGCTCGGCGCCGGTGGCGCCCATCGCCGTGGGCACGCCGGTGGTGCCGGCGTAGTAGGTGTAGTAGTTGGTGGTCAGGCCGGCATCCTTGCCCGCCTTGATCAGCAGCGCCAGGTCGCTGCCCCAGTTGCCGGTGATCACGGTATCGGCGCCGGAGGCCTTGATCTTGGCCGCGTACGGGGCAAAGTCCTTGACCTGGGCCAGCGGGTGCAGGTCTTCACCGACGATCTGGATGTCCGGGCGCTTGCGCTTCAGGTAGTCCTTGGCGGCACGCGCCACCTGGTGGCCGAACGAGTAGTTCTGGTTGATCAGGTAGACCTTCTTGACGTTCGGGTCCTTGGCCAGGAAGGTGGTCAGCGCCTCCATCTTCATGTCCGAGTTGGCGTCGAGCCGGAAATGCCAGAAGTTGCATTTGGAATTGGTCATGTCCGGGTCCACCGCGGCGTAGTTCAGGTAGACGATTTCCTTGCCCGGATTGCGCTCGTTGTGCTTGGCCACCGCGTCCTGCAGCGCCAGCCCGACCGACGAGCCGTTGCCCTGCACGATATAGCGGATGCCCTGGTCGACCGCCTGCTTGAGGATGGTCAGGCTTTCCTGCGGCGACAGCTTGTTGTCGAAACCCACCACCTCGAACTTGTGCGCGCCGGCCCAGTTCTTCTGGTTGGCGATGTCGGCGACATACTGCCAGCTCTTGAGCTGGTTCTGCCCAACGGGAGCCATCAGCCCCGATAGCGGGTCAATGAAGGCAATCTTCACCGTATCCGCGAGTGCGGTACCTGAAACCAGCGCAGAACCCAGTGCGGCAAACACGGCCACACCGGCCACCAGCGGACGCATTTTGGTCATACCTGTCTCCTTCACTCTTGTCGTTGGCTTGTCGTCGAATTTGGCTGGCTGCGCTGCGTCCTCCATGCCACGCCTTGCAGCCGCCCCGAACACGCCATGCCGCAAGCAGGCATGGCGCACCGGAAAGCGCGTGCCGGCGTCAGGCGGTCGGCAGCTTGTAGTCCTTGAACTGCTCGCGCAGCTTGAGCTTCTGCATCTTGCCGGTGGCGGTCAGCGGGATCTCGGTGACAAAGGCCACGTCGTCCGGGATCCACCACTTGGCGACCTTGCCATCGAAGAACTGCAGCAGTTCTTCGCGGGTGACTTCGGCGCCGGGCTTCTTCACCACCACCAGCAGCGGGCGTTCATCCCACTTGGGGTGGTAGGCCGAGATGCAGGCCGCCATATGCACCGCGGGGTGCGCGGCGGCGACGTTCTCGATATCGATCGACGAGATCCATTCGCCGCCGGACTTGATCACATCCTTGCTGCGGTCGGTGATCTGCATGAAGCCATCGGCGTCGATGGTGGCCACGTCGCCGGTCGGGAACCAGCCGTCGGCCAGGGGGCTGATGCCATTGCGGTAATACTGCTCGATGACCCATGGGCCGCGCACCATCAGGTCGCCGAAGGCCTTGCCGTCCCACGGCAGCTCCTTGCCTTCGCCGTCGACAATCTTCATGTCCACACCGAAGATCACGCGGCCCTGCTTTTCCTGGATTTTGTGGCGATCCGCGTCAGAGAGAGCTTCGTGCCTGGCTAGCAGCTTGCACGCCGTGCCAAGTGGTGACATCTCGGTCATGCCCCAGGCATGGATCACTTCGACGTTCAGCGCCTCGAACGCACGGGTCATCGCGGGCGGCACAGCCGAGCCGCCGATCACGGTGCGACAGAAGCTGGAGAACTTCAGCTTGTTCGACTGCACGTGCTGGAGCAGGCCGAGCCACACCGTCGGCACGCCGGCGGAGAAGGTCACCTTCTCCTGCTCGAACAGTTCATAGATCGACGCCCCGTCCAGCTTGGCACCGGGCAGCACCAGCTTGGCGCCGACCAGCGGCACCGAGTACGGCAGGCCCCAGGCATTGACGTGGAACATCGGCACCACGGGCAGGATCACGTCGCTGGCGGAGCAGCCCAGCGCGTCGGGCAGTGCCGACGCGTACGAGTGCAGCACCGTCGAGCGGTGCGAGTACAGCGCGCCCTTGGGGTTGCCGGTGGTGCCCGAGGTGTAGCACAGGCTCGACGCCAGATTCTCGTCGAACTGCGGCCATTCGTAGTCGCCGTCCTGCGCGTCGACCAGCTCCTCGTAGCACAGCAGCGGCACCTTGGATTCGGCCGGCATATGCGCGCGGTCGGTCATCGCCACCCAGCCCCTGACGTTGGGGCAATGCGGCGCCACGCCTTCCACCAGCGGCAGGAAGGTCAGGTCGAAGAAGACATAGCCGTCTTCCGCATGGTTGACGATATAGGCAATCTGCTCGGGAAACAGGCGCGGGTTGATGGTATGGCAGACGGCGCCCATGCCGGACACGCCGTAGTAGATCTCGAGGTGGCGGTAGCCGTTCCAGGCCAGCGTGCCGACGCGCTCGCCCTGCTTCACGCCCAGTGCGCCGAGCGCCTGCGCCAGCTTGCGGGCGCGCAGTTCGCAATCGCGGTACGTGTAGCGATGCAGGTCGCCCTCCGTACGCCGCGAGACGATCTCGGTGCTGCCGTAATAACGCGCGGCGTGTTTGATGATGGAGGAAATGAGCAGCGGCGCGCTCATCATTTGACCCATCAATGCCATGAACCTGCCTCCTGAAAGTCTTGTGTGATTCGCCTGAAAACGAACAACCGTACTATTTTTTGTCGGTCGTTTCCATGCACCAAATCGGCGTCCGGCCGATCTCGTTGTGCACTGCCGTACTGTTGTTGTGTATTGCCGTCGGGGTTGCCGCCGGCATTGCCATCGAATTCGGGGCCGCAATTCTGCGAAAAGCCCATGCACCGGATTCATGTGCGCACTGAAGGAGGAAAATAACCGTGCGGTGCATGGCGGCATTAACTCGGTCGAGCGGTCGAGTGCCGTTGAGGACGTACAATACTGCGTGGCATGTTGCACCTCAACATGTCGTTTTCCCTAGCCACCACCGCATTTTCGTGCCCCCGGCATGCCGCGCCGCACCGCCTTTTACGCGGTTCGCCGCACATGGACGAGCGCACGGAATTCGCACCGCCCCTTGCGCCCCGAGGCGCCCCTACGCGATGCCAGACACGCCCCAGTCACAAGCTCCGCAGCCCTCCGACGCAGCCACGCCGGCAACGCTGTCCGCGCCCTGGCGCACCGCGCCCGGCTTTGCCGAACTCGGCGCGCAGTTCTTCACGCGGCTGCGCCCGACGCCGCTGCCAGCGCCCTACCTGGTGGGGGTGGCGCCGGCCGCTGCGGCCCTGCTCGGCTGGGATGCCGGCATCGGCAGCCAGCAGGACTTCATCGAGACCTTTATCGGCAACCAGGTGCCGGACTGGGCCGACCCGCTCGCCACGGTCTATTCCGGGCACCAGTTCGGGGTCTGGGCTGGCCAGCTCGGCGACGGCCGCGCCATCCGCCTGGCGCAGGCCGAGACCGCCACCGGCCCGTGGGAAATCCAGCTCAAGGGCGCGGGCCTGACGCCCTACTCGCGCATGGCCGATGGCCGCGCGGTGCTGCGCTCGTCGATCCGCGAGTACCTCTGCTCCGAAGCCATGGCCGCACTGGGCGTGCCGACCACGCGCGCGCTGTCTATCATGGGCTCGGACGCGCCGGTGCAGCGCGAGACCATCGAAACCTCCGCGGTGGTGACCAGGCTGTCGCCGACCTTTATCCGCTTCGGGCACTTCGAGCATTTCGCCGCGCACGACGACGTCGCCGCGCTGCGCAAGCTGGCGGATTTCGTCATCGACAACTTCATGCCCGCGTGCCGCGACGACGCCCAGCCCTACCAGGCGCTGCTGCGCGAGGTCTCGCTGCGCACCGCCGACCTGATCGCGCACTGGCAGGCGGTGGGCTTCTGCCACGGCGTGATGAACACCGACAATATGTCGATCCTGGGCCTGACCATCGACTACGGCCCATTTGGCTTCCTCGACGCGTTCGACGCCAACCATATCTGCAACCACTCCGACGCGCAGGGCCGCTACGCCTACAGCCAGCAGCCGCAGGTGGCATTCTGGAACCTGCACTGCCTGGCGCAGGCGCTGCTGCCGCTGTGGCTGCCGCCAGAGGATGCCGAGCAGGAAGGCGCGCGCGACGCTGCCGTGGCAGCCGCGCGCGCGGCGCTGGACCCGTTCCGCGACCGCTATGCCGCGGCATTCTTCCGCCACTACCGCGCCAAGCTGGGCCTGCGCCCGCCCGCCGGCGGCGATGACAAGAGCGATGAGCCGCTGCTGACCAGCCTGTTCCAGCTGCTGCACGGCCAGCGCGTGGACTACACGCTGTTCTGGCGCAAGCTGTGCGGCATTTCGTCCACCGATGCCTCGCGCGACGCGCCGGTGCGCGACCTGTTCCTGGACCGCGCCGCCTTCGACGCATGGGTGGCCGACTATCGCGTGCGCCTGCGCGCCGAGCAGTCGCACGATGCCGCGCGCGAACTGGAAATGCTGGCAGTCAACCCCAAGTACGTGCTGCGCAACCACCTGGCCGAAACCGCGATCCGGCACGCACGCGAGAAGGACTTCACCGAAGTGGACCGCCTGCTGGCAGTGCTGTCGCGCCCCTTCGACGAGCAGCCGGAAGCAGAGCACTACGCGGCGCTGCCGCCGGACTGGGCCTCCGGCCTGGAAGTCAGTTGCTCGTCGTGACGTCATGTGATCCGTGCCCTGCACGCCGGCGCCTGCCGGTGTAAGGTTCGCGCAGTTCGCACGACCAATGCCTTAACTGAGGAACCAATCCGAGGAAGCCCTGCGAGGACAAGACCATGACCACCACCAAGACCGACGCCGAGTGGCGTGAACAACTCTCCGACATCGAATACCGCGTGACCCGCGAGGCCGCCACCGAGCGCCCGTTCACCGGCCGCTACTGGGACCACTGGGACAACGGCATCTACCACTGCGTGGGCTGCGGCACGCCGCTGTTCGAATCCGCCACCAAGTTCGATGCCGGCTGCGGCTGGCCCAGCTATTTCCGCGCCATCAACGGCGAGGTGATTGCCGAGCACGTCGACCACAGCCACGGCATGACGCGGGTGGAGGTACGCTGCAAGGAATGCGGCAGCCATCTCGGCCATGTCTTCGAGGATGGCCCCGCCCCGACCGGCCTGCGCTATTGCATCAACTCGGCTGCGCTAAAATTCGATGATCGCGACCCGGCACAGCGTGCGGCGGATGATGCCCACGCCGCCGGCAGCGACGACAACCCCCGGCGCGACCCGCAGCGCTGAATGCTCCGGCAAGCACGCCGGACACAACCTGGTACCGCATGAAATTCCTGTTCGACCTGTTCCCGGTCATCCTGTTTTTTGCCGCCTTCAAGCTGGCTGACATCTACACCGCCACCGCCGTGGCCATTGGCGCCACCGTGCTGCAGATCGGCTGGGTCTGGTTCCGCCACCGCAAGGTCGAGCCGATGCAGTGGGTCAGCCTGCTGATCATCGCGGTGTTCGGCGGTGCCACGCTGGTGCTGCACAACGAGACCTTCATCAAGTGGAAGCCGACCGTGCTCTACTGGATGTTCGCGGTGGGGCTGCTGGGCTCGGTGATCGGCTGGCGCAAGAACCTGATCCGCGCCATGATGGAAAAACAGGTGACCCTGCCCGACCCGGTGTGGGCGCGACTGAACGCCGCCTGGGCCGGCTTCTTTGCCGCCATGGGCGTGCTGAACCTGTACGTGGCCTACCAGTTCTCGACCGAGGCCTGGGTCAACTTCAAGCTGTTCGGCAGCATGGGGCTGATGCTGGTGTTCATCGTCGCCCAGAGTGTCTGGCTGTCGCGCCACATGCCCGAGAACAGCCAGGACTGACGGCCCCGCCCCCGCACCCCCGAATCGAAGGAAACCATTGATGGCAGCCGATCCCGCCACTATCGAGGCGATGCTGCGCGAAGCGCTCGCCCCCAGCCACCTGGCCGTGCGCGACGACAGCGCGCTGCACGCCGGACATGCCGGCGCCGCATCCGGCGGCGGACATTACGACGTGACAATCGTCAGCGAGCGCTTTACGGGTCACAGCCGGGTTGCGCGACACCGCATGGTGTATGATGCGCTGCGCGGTCTGTTCCCCGCGCAGATCCACGCACTTGCCGTGACTGCGTTCACCGACCAAGAGTACCAATCCCGCGCATCATCACGCGATTCTTCCAGCAACTCTCAGACCTGATTCCATGAAGACCACCGTCCTCTCGTTCAGCCTGGCGGCTGTGCTTGCTGCCGGCAGCCTGCCGGCCATCGCCCAGAATGCCGCCGTCGTGAATGGCAAGGCCATTTCATCGGCAAAGCTGGACAAGTTGATCGCCGGCACCGGCCAGCCCGACAACCCGGAGCTGCGCTCGCGCGCGCGCAACATGCTGATCGACCGCGAACTGCTCGTGCAGGAAGCCAACAAGCGCGGCCTGACCCAGCGCGACGACGTGCAGGAACAACTGGAACAGGCCCGCCTGAACGTGCTGGCCGGCGCAGTGTTCGAAGACTACGTTAAGACCCACGGCGCCAGCGACGCCGAGCTGCGCAAGCAGTACGACAAGATCAAGTCGCAGTTCGGCAACGGCAAGGAATACCACGCCCGCCATATCCTGGTGGAAAAGGAAGCCGACGCCAAGGCGATCATCGCCAAGATCAAGGGCGGCGCCAAGTTCGAGGACATGGCCAAGGCCTCGTCCAAGGACCCGGGCTCGGCCGCCAACGGCGGCGACCTGGACTGGGCCAACAGCAGCAGCTACGTCCCTGAGTTCTCGGCTGCCATGACCGGCCTGAAAAAGGGCCAGCTGACCGATACCCCGGTCAAGACCCAGTTCGGCTGGCATATCATCGAACTGGTCGACGTGCGCGACGCCAAGATCCCGTCGTTCGAAGAGGTCAAACCGCAGCTCACGCAGATGCTGATGGGGGACCAGAACTGGCAGCGCGAGCAGTTCCAGGCCATGATGAAGTCACTCAAGGACAAGGCCAAGATCCAGTAAGGCACGGTCCGGTCGCCCCCGCCGGTCCTGCAAGATTCAAGGATGCAGCGCGTGGAGTCGACTGGCCGCTACTGGCAACTCTGGCATCTCTCGTCCCGGGGCATGTGCTATTGCGCACTGGCCTGGGCGACCCTGGACGGCGCCGCCCCCGGCTGGCGCCAGCTCCACCCCTATCTCCCGTTGCGTGACCGTTACGCGCCCGAGAAGATCCTGCACGCCGTGGTGGCTTACAAGGAGGCTCGCGGCGAGATCAGGGCGCCCCCTGGTTTTGAAGCCGGGCGGATGCTGACTTATGCCTATGCGTCGTGGAGCTCGCGCTTGCACCCTCCGCTTGCCGGCTGAACCCTGCCTTTACCGGCGCAGCGAAAAACTAAAAAGCCACCGGCGCTGCCGGTGGCTCTTGGTTGGGACGAAGGGCGCAGGCCCTGGGCTGATACTTACCCCACCCACTTCCGCGCATTGCGGAACATCCGCATCCACGGGCTGCCGCCGTCGGCAACCTGCTTCCACGCATCCGGCGCCCAGCTCATGGTCGCGGCACGGAACACGCGCTCCGGGTGCGGCATCAGCACCGTGAAGCGGCCATCGACGGTGGTCACCGAGGTAATCCCGTCGGGCGAGCCGTTGGGGTTGAGCGGATAGGTCTGCGTGACCGCGCCGTAGTTGTCGACAAAGCGCAGCGCCACGTGGGCCTGGTCGATATTGCCCTGCTGCGAGAAGTCAGCAAACCCTTCGCCGTGGGCAACCACGATCGGAATGCGGCTGCCTTCCATGCCGGCGAAGAAGATCGACGGCGACGACTGCACCTCGACCGTGACAAAGCGCGCCTCGTACTGCTCCGACTGGTTGCGCGTGAACTTCGGCCAGGCGCCTGCGCCCGGGATGATCGGGGCCAGGTTGCTCATCATCTGGCAGCCGTTGCAAACGCCCAGCGCAAAAGTGTCCTGGCGGTTGAAGAAGGCAGCGAACTGCTCGGCCATCTGCGCGTTGAACAGGATGGTCTTGGCCCAGCCCTCGCCCGCGCCCAGCACGTCGCCGTAGCTGAAGCCGCCGCACGCGACAAAGCCGCTGAAGTCGGCCAGATTGGCGCGGCCTGCGATCAGGTCGCTCATGTGCACGTCGTGCGTATCGAAGCCGGCGCGATCCATGCTGTACGCCATCTCGATCTGCGAGTTGACGCCCTGCTCGCGCAGGATCGCCACGCGCGGGCGGGCGCCGGTGGCGATGAACGGCGCGGCGATGTCTTCGGCCGCATCGAAGGTCAGCACCGGGCTGATTCCGGGGTCGGCGGCGTCGAGCAGGCGGTCGTATTCGCTGTCGGCGCAGGCCGGGTTGTCGCGCAGGCGCGCGATGCGCCAGCTGACTTCGCTCCAGTTGCGCTGCAGGTCGGTGCGCGAGGCGCCGAAGACCTTCTTGGCATCGCGATAGACCTCGATCTGGTCGGTCGCGTTGGGCTTGCCCACCACATGGCTGCAGGCCGACAGGCCGGCTTCGCGCAGCACGGCAAAGACCGTGTCGCGGTCTTCCATGCGCACCTGCACCACCGCGCCGAGCTCTTCCGAGAACAGCGCGCGCAAGGTCTGGTCGTTGCGGCGCTCGGCGATCTGCTGCGCCCAGTTCTTGGCGTCGCCGTAGTCCTGCTCCTGCTGCGGGTCCAGCGCCAGCATGTCGACGTTGAGCGAGATGCCGCAGTGGCCGGCAAAGGCCATTTCCGCCAGCGCGGCCATGAAGCCGCCATCCGAGCGGTCGTGATAGGCCAGCAGCTTGCCTTCGCGGTTCAGGCGCTGGATCACGTTGAAGAAGTTCTTCAGGTCTTCGGCGTTATCGACGTCGGGGGCGCTGTCGCCGACCTGCTGCGTCACCTGCGCCAGGATGCTGCCGGCCATGCGGTTCTTGCCACGGCCGAGGTCGACGGCGATCAGCACGGTGTCGCCGGCGTCGGTGCGCAGTTGCGGGGTCAGCGTGCGATTGACGTCGTCCACCGCGGCAAAGGCCGAGATGATCAGCGACACCGGCGCGACCACTTCCTTGTTGACGCCGTCGTCCTGCCACTTGGTGCGCATCGACAGCGAATCCTTGCCCACCGGGATGCTGATGCCAAGCGCCGGGCACAGTTCCATGCCGACGGCGTGCACGGTGTCATACAGCTTCGCGTCTTCGCCTTCCACGCCGCAGGCCGCCATCCAGTTGGCCGACAGCTTGACCTTGCCCAGGTCCTTGACCGGCGCGGCGGCCAGGTTGGTCAGCGCCTCGCCGATCGCCATGCGGCCGGAGGCCGGCGCATTGATCACGGCCAGCGGGGTGCGCTCACCCATGGTCATCGCTTCGCCGGCCTTGCCCTGGTAGTCGAGCGTGGTCACGGCCACGTCGGCAACCGGCACCTGCCACGGGCCGACCATCTGGTCGCGCGCGTTCATGCCGCCGACGGTACGGTCGCCGATCGAAATCAGGAACGACTTGCTGGCCACGGTCGGATGGCGCAGCACGTCGCGCACCGCCTGCTCCAGACTGATGCCGGTCACGTCCACCGCCGGCAGTTCCTGCTCGACGCGCTTGACGTCGCGATGCATGCGCGGCGGCTTGCCCAGCAGCACGTCCATCGGCATGTCGACGGCGTAGTGCTCCTTGAGCGCGGCGTCGACGCTGGCGTCGACCAGTTGCAGCTGCTTTTCTTCCGTGGCAATGCCAACCACCGCGAACGGCGAGCGCTCGCGCTGGCACATGGCCTGGAATTGCGGGAAGCTGTCCGGCGCGATCGCCAGCACATAGCGTTCCTGCGACTCGTTGCACCAGATCTCGGCCGGCGACAGGCCGGACTCTTCCAGGTGCACCTGGCGCAGGTCGAAGCGTGCCCCGCGGTCGGCGCCGTCCACCAGTTCGGGGAAGGCGTTGGAGATGCCGCCCGCGCCGACGTCATGGATCGACAGGATCGGGTTGGCGTCGCCGAGCTGCCAGCAGGCGTTGATCACTTCCTGCGCGCGGCGCTCCATCTCGGGGTTGCCGCGCTGGACCGAATCGAAGTCCAGATCGGCGGTGTTGGTGCCGGTCGCCATCGAGCTGGCGGCGCCGCCGCCCATGCCGATGCGCATGCCCGGGCCGCCCAGCTGGATCAGCAGCGTGCCGGCCGGCAGCGGGTTCTTGTGCGTGTGCGCGGCGTCGATATTGCCGATCCCGCCCGCGATCATGATCGGCTTGTGGTAGCCGCGCACGGTGCCGCCGACGTTCTGCTCGTAGACGCGGAAATAGCCGCCCAGGTTGGCACGGCCGAATTCGTTGTTGAAGGCGGCGCCGCCGAGCGGGCCGTCGATCATGATCTGCAGCGGCGAGGCGATGCGGTCCGGCTTGCCGGTCACGCCGGGCTTGTCTTCCGGGTTGCGGTGCGCCACCGGCTGGGCGGCGTCGCGGTCGTTTTCCCAGGACTCGACGGCCTCGGGCAGCATCAGGTTGGACACCGTGAAGCCGGTCAGGCCGGCCTTGGGCTTGGCGCCGCGGCCGGTCGCGCCCTCGTCGCGGATTTCACCGCCGGCGCCGGTGGAGGCACCCGGGAACGGCGAGATCGCGGTCGGGTGGTTGTGCGTCTCCACCTTCATCAGCGTGTGGGTCAGCGCCTCGTGGCGGCCGTACTTGTGGTCATCGCCGCGCGGGAACCAGCGCTCGGCCACGTCCCCCTCCATCACCGCCGAGTTGTCCGAGTAGGCCACGATCGAGCCTTGCGGATTGAGCTGGTGCGTATTGCGGATCATCGCGAACAGCGACTTGTCCTGCTGCACGCCGTCGATGGTCCAGGTGGCGTTGAAGATCTTGTGGCGGCAGTGCTCGCTGTTGGCCTGCGCGAACATCATCAGCTCGACGTCGGTCGGGTTGCGCTCCAGCTTGCCGTAGGCATCGACCAGGTAGTCGATCTCGTCCTCGGACAGCGCCAGGCCCATCTCGACGTTGGCCGCGGCCAGCGCGCTGCGTCCGGCCGAGATGTCGATAAAGCGCAGCGGCTTGGCCGGCAGTTCCTGGAACAGGCCGGCGGCATCGTCACGCGAGGCGACCACGGTCTCGGTCATGCGGTCGAACAGGTGCGCGGCGACGGCGGCGCGGGTATCCGCGTCCAGCGTCTTGCGGCCGCGCAGCAGGCCCTTCTTGCAGATGACCGTGATTTCGATACCGCGCTCGATGCGGTGGATATGCGTGAGGCCGCAGTTATGGGCGATGTCGGTGGCCTTGCTGGCCCACGGCGAGATCGTGCCGAAGCGCGGGATCACCACGAAGCGGTCGCCGTCGGGCTGATCGGCGAACGGTGCGCCGTAGGTCAGCAGCGCCGCCACGCGGGACTGCTCTTCGGCCGACAGCGGCGTCTGTGCGTCGACAAAGTGCAGGAACTGGCCATGCACCGATTCAATATCGGCGTCGATCTGCCGCAGGGCGGTGAGCAGGCGTTGCTGACGGAAGGCGGAAAGCGCCAAAGCGCCGGGGAAGCACGAGAAATGCGCCATGATCGTAGCGGTCGGGAGGCGGTGAGGTAGGGGCTGCTGCTTAGCCGGCACCGCTGCATGGGGTGCCGACTGGCGGGAAACCGCTATTGTACCTTGCCGGCACCCGGATTTTGCACTGCGACATCACGACGGGGCCGTGTTACCGCCCATCCTGATAATGCTTATGCGTCACTTTTACCGAATGGACGGCTCAGAGTGACGTCGCCGAGCGCGCGGCCTGCTCGTACAGGCCGGTCAGCACCCGCATCAGCCGGGCGAGCTCCCCGATCTCGGCATTCTCTTCGCTGCCTTCGGTGAAGTTGCTGGTCAGGCATTGTTCGCGGATCTCGCGATAGCGTGCGCAGGCCTCGGCACCGGCCGGGGTGGTCGAATAAGTGGCCTCCTTGCCGACCCGCTCCCCGCTCACCAGCCCCAGCCCCTGCAGCTTCTTCAATGCGTAGGTCACCAGGTGGGTGTCTTCCACGTTCAGCACGAAGCAGATATCGGCCAGCCGCTTGGGCCGGCCGCGATGGTTCACGTGATGCAGCACCAGCACGTCCAGGAAGGTCAGGTCGCGCACCCCCGCCGCCCCCATGCAGCGCACCACCCAGCGGCTGTAGGCATTGTAGGCGGTGTTCAGCCCGAACTCGAACTCGGACAGCTCGGGGCTGCGCACCGACACCAGGTGCGAGGACGACACGATATTGGCCCCGGCCGCGCGCGACAGCGCGGTGGCCGGCCTTGCCTTATCGGCAACGGCAGAGGCATCGGCCACGGCGGCGGCGGTATGCCCGCTCTCGGCTGGCTTGCGTGGCATGCGGGAGACTCCTTTCGATGGGACGGCGCTGGCGTGCTAGGTATAAGCCCGGAGCGCGCCCCGGCAATTTTAGCTTGACAGTTTATTGGCGAATTATGAGCATGAACACCTAATAAATACAGGTAAAGCATGAGGGAGGACGCCGGCCACGACTGGCCCTGCGCATGTGCACCGCGCCCTTCCCCGTGCCGGCAGGCGGCCGCCACCATGGCGGTGCCCGCCCCGCCCTCGCACCCCGTTTGCAGACCCCATGCCATCCATGCTTCCCGACCTCGACACCCTGAACACCCGCCTGCGCGACGGCGCCACCAGCCGTGCGCAGATCATCGAGCAGGCGGCCGCGCTTGCCGCCGCGCCGGCTGCCGAGGCCGTGTTCCTGCACAGCACCTTCGAGGCCGCGGCCCAGGTCGCGCGCGCTGCCGATGCCGCCGGCCGCGCCGGCAAGGCGCTGCATCCGCTGGCGGGGCTGCCGGTTTCAGTCAAGGACCTTTACGACGTGGCCGGCGAAGTCACCAGCGCAGCCTCGCTGGTGCGCAAGGATGCCGCGCCGGCCACCGCGGACGCCACCGTGGTCGCCCGCCTGCGCGCTGCAGGGGCAGCCCTGGTCGGGCGCACCAACATGACGGAGTTCGCGTTCTCGGGCGTGGGCATCAATCCCCACTACGGCACGCCGGCCAACCCAGCCGGCACCGATGGCGTGGCACGCATCCCGGGCGGCTCGTCGTCGGGTGCGGCCGTTTCGGTGGCGCTGGGGCTGGCGGTCGCGGCGCTTGGCAGCGACACCGGCGGCTCCATCCGCATCCCCGCCGCGCTATGCGGCATCACCGGCTTCAAGCCCACCGCGCGGCGCGTGCCGCTGACGGGGGCCTTTCCGCTGTCCTACACGCTCGACACCGCCTGCGCGATGGCGCGCACGGTCAGCGACTGCATTGCCGTGGACAGTGTGATCGCGGACAGCGCAGTGATCCCGCGCGTCACCAACCCCGCCGCGACGCGGCTGGCGATCCCGCGCCAGGTCCTGCTGGACGACCTCGACCCGGTGGTGGCGCGCGCCTTTGACCGCGCGCTGGGCCGGCTGTCGGCCGCCGGCGTGCAACTGGAGCATGTCGACCTGCCCGAGCTCGGCGAACTGGCGGGCCTGAACGCCCAGGGCGGCTTCAGCTCGGCCGAAGCCTTTGCCATCCACCGCCACCTGCTGGCCGCCCGGCGCGACCTGTACGACCCGCGCGTGGCCTCGCGCATCGACCGCGGCGCCAATGTCAGCGCCGCCGACTATATCGACCTGGGCCGCGCCCGGCTGGACTGGATCGCCCGCATGGAAGCGCGCCTGGCCCGCTTCGACGCCGTGGTCTGCCCGACCGTGCCGATGGTCGCGCCCGAGATTGCGCCGCTGCGCACCGATGATGCGCAGTTCTTCCGCGTCAATGCCCTGCTGCTGCGCAATACCTCGGCCTTCAATTTCCTTGACGGCTGCTCGATCTCGCTGCCCTGCCACGCGCCGGACGAGCTGCCCGTGGGCCTGATGCTGTCGCACGGCCCGATGCGCGATGCCGGCCTGCTGGGCACGGCCCTTGCGTTGGAACGCATCGTGCAACCTTCACAGCGCGACGACTGAGCCCTGCCGCCGCGCCGTTGATCTTGCGCCGGCGTGCCCGCCAATGCGGCACGACCGGCACCAGGTAGTACGCAACCAGCAGTACCACCGCGCCCCCGCGCACACACCAGGAGAGATCGAGATGCGAGTCAAGGCAATCGTTGCGGCCGGCCTGATGCTGGCCGCCGTGGCGGCACAGGCGGATACCAAGTGGGACCTGCCGACCGGTTATCCGGCCAGCAACCTGCATACCGAGAACCTGCAACAGATGGCCAACGACGTGGACAAGGCCACCGGCGGCAAGCTCAAGATCGTGCTGCACCCCAATGGCTCGCTGCTCAAGGCCAACGAGATCAAGCGCGGCGTGCAGACCGGCCAGGTGCAGATGGGCGAGATCCTGATGTCCTTGCTGGCCAACGAGAATCCGGTGTTCGGCGTCGATGCGGTGCCGTTCCTGGCCACCAGCTATGCCGACGCCTACAAGCTGTGGCAGGCCTCGCGCCCGGTCACCGAGAAGGTGCTCGACAAGCAGGGCATGAAGCTGCTGTACGCGGTGGCCTGGCCGCCGCAGGGCATCTATGCCAACAAGCCGATCAATTCCGCCGCGGACATGAAGGGCCTGAAATGGCGCGCGTACAACCCGGCCACCTCGCGCATCGCCGAGCTGGTCAGCGCCCAGCCGGTGACCATCCAGGCTGCCGACCTGGCACAGGCGCTGGCCACTGGCACGGTCAACTCCTTCATGTCGTCGGGCGCAACCGGCGTCGACACCAAGGTGTGGGAGAGCGTGAAGTACTTCTACACGGTGGACGCCTGGCTGCCCAAGAACATGCTGGTGGTCAGCAAGAAAGCGTTCGCGGCACTGGACAAGCCGACCCAGGAGGCCCTGCTCAAGGCCGTCGCCGACGCCGAGAAGCGCGGCTGGCAGGTCTCGGAGCAAAAGACCAAGGAGTACCTGGCCACCCTGTCGCGCAACGGCATGACGGTGCAGCCGCCTTCGCCGCAGCTCAAGGCCGACATGCAGAAGGTGGGCAAGGTCATGGTGGATGACTGGGCCAAGGGCGCGGGCGAGGACGGCAAGGCTATCCTGGACGCCTACCGCAAGTAGGCTGATGTGCGCTCCCTCTCCCCTCAGCGGGAGAGGGGAGCAAACCTGCCTGATCGATGTTCGTCAGCAAGCCTGCTGCCCGCTTGCCTCAACTGCTGCCCATCATGCCAACTGCCCCCTCCTCCAAGCGCTGGCTCGACCGCCTGCTTGACCTCTTTGCCGTGCTCGGCGCGCTGTGCATCCTCGCCGTCTGCGTGATCATGATCCTGATGTCGCTGTCGCGGGAGACCTCGGTGATCTTCAAGGGTGGCGATGACATCGTCGCCTGGCTGTGCGCGGCGTCCGCCTTCCTGATCCTTGGCCAGACCTTCCAGCATGGCGGCATCGTGCGCGTCGAGATGCTGCTGGGGGCCGTGGGCCCGCGCCGGCGCCGGGTGCTGGAGCTGGTCTCGCTGACCGTCTGCCTGGCGTTTGCCGCCTACGCGGCCTGGGCGCTTGGCACCTTTGCGTGGCAGAGCTGGGAAATCGGCGATGTCTCCCAGGGCCAGATCGTGATCCCGCTGTGGATTCCGCAGAGCTTCGCGGTGCTTGGCTGCGTCGGCTTCCTGCTGGCGGTCGCCGATGAATGGCTGCGCGTGGTGCGCGGACACAAGCCGCGCTACCAGGTGGCCCATGAAGAAAAGCTCGCCGCCGGCGATTTCGGGGAGACGGTCTGATGAGCACAGTCGTGGTTGCACTGATCCTGCTGCTGGTGATGATCGTCTTCCTGGCGATCGGCGCGTGGATCCCCGTGGCCATTGCGGTCACCTCATGGGTCGGTCTGGTGGTGTTCTCGGACCGCGAGGCGCTGGTCAGCCTGGCCAACGCATGGTGGTCGTCGAGCGCCTCATACACGCTGGCATCGCTGCCCCTCTTTGTCTGGATGGGCGAGATCCTGTTCCGCACCAAGCTGTCCGAGCAGATGTTCAGCGGGCTGTCGCCGTGGCTGAGCTGGCTGCCCGGGCGGCTGATGCACGTCAATATCCTGGGCTGCGGCATTTTTGGCTCGGTGTCGGGGTCGTCGGCGGCCACCTGCGCCACCATCGCCAAATCGGCGCTGCCGGAACTCACGCGGCGCGGCTACGACGAGCGCACTACGCTCGGCTCGCTGTCCTGCGCCGGCACGCTCGGCATCCTGATCCCGCCGTCGATCACGATGGTGGTGTACGCGGTGTCGGCGGACGTGTCGATCATCCGCGTGTTCCTGGCGGGCTTCATACCCGGCCTGCTGCTGATGCTGCTGTTCTCCAGCTATATCGTGGTCTGGGCACTGGCCAACCCGGACAAAACCCCGCCGTCGGAGCACTTCAACTGGCGTGCGCGGCTGGCATCGATCCGCCAGCTGCTGCCGTGCATCGTGCTGATCGCCTTTATCACCGTGATCATGGTGACCGGCTACTCCACCGCGACCGAGGCCGCAGCCTATGGCGTGGTGGCTTCGCTGGCGCTGGCGTGGGCGGGCGGCTCGCTCACGCGCGCGGCGTTCTGGGACAGCCTGATGTCGGCCACGCGGCTGACCGCGATGATCATGTTCGTGCTGGGCGCGACCTCGTTCCTGTCGGTTACCATGAGCTTTACCGGCATCCCGCGCGCGCTGGCGGAATGGGTGGCGGCGATGCACCTGTCGCCGTGGGCGCTGATCGCCGTGCTGACAGTGATCTACATCGTGCTGGGCACGGCGCTGGACGGCATCTCGATGATCGCGCTGACCACCGCGACGGTGCTGCCGATGGTGCAGGCGGCCGGCTTCGACCTGGTCTGGTTCGGCATCTTCATCGTGCTGCTGGTGGAGATCGCCGAGGTGACGCCACCCGTGGGCTTCAACCTGTTCGTGTTGCAGAGCATGACAGGCAAGGACAGCAATTACATAGCAAGGGTCTCGCTGCCCTTTTTCATGATGATGGTGGTGGCGATCGCCATCGTCACGATCTGGCCGGGCGTGGTCACCTGGCTGCCGGACATTGTCATGCAGCAGGAAGTCAAATAGCATTGGCCGGCCCCGCCCGGCCATTTGCCGCCGGCCCGGCAATATGGAGGGTCCCAGTCCGATGCATGTGATCGTCATCGGCGCCGGCGCGATCGGCGTCAGTTCCGCCTGGTACCTGCGGCAGGCCGGTTTCGACGTGACCGTGCTCGAACGCCGCGCCGCACCGGCGCAGGAAGCCAGCTTCGGCAATGCCGGCGTGATCGCGCCCGGCTATGTCACGCCATGGGCGGCGCCGGGCATGCCCGGCAAGATCCTGCGCACGCTCTTTGCGCGCGAGGCGCCGGTCCTGTTCCGCCCTTCCGCCGACCCGGCCATGTGGCGCTGGATCGCGCGCTGGCTGCGCGAATGCCAGCTGGAGCGCTACCGCGCCAACAAGCTGCGCATGCAGCGGCTGGCGTTCTACAGCCGCGGGTGCCTGCACCGGCTGCGCAGCGAGCTGCAGATCGACTACGAGCAGTCGCAAGGCTACCTGCAGCTGTTCCGCACCGCGCGCGACCTTGACTGGCCGCGCCCGCCGTGGCCCTGCTGCGCGAGAACAACGTGCCGCACCGGCTGGTCAGCGCGCAGGAATGCCGCCGTATCGAACCGGGCCTGGCGGCCGACACGCCGCTGGCTGGCGGGCTGCACCTGCCGGAAGACGAGTCCGGCAACTGCCCGATGTTCGTGCGCGCGCTGCACCGGCATGCCGAGGCCGCAGGCGTATCGTTCCGCTTCGACACCCGGGTGGCGCGCGTCAGGCCCGACAACGCGGGCAAGCTGCAGGTCGAGCTGCAGCACTCCGACAAGAAGCGCCCTGGCCAGGTGCTGAGCGCCGACCGCGTGCTGGTCGCGGCCGGCGCCGACAGCACCGCGCTGCTGCGCCCGCTGGGCCTGCGCATGCCGCTGTATCCGGTCAAAGGCTACTCGGTGACGGTGATGGTCCGCGACGAACTGCAGGCGCCGCTGGGCGCGCTGATGGATGAGTCCTACAAGGTCGCGATCACGCGCATGGGCAACCGCCTGCGCGTGGCGGGTACGGCCGAGCTGGGCTCACGCAAGCTTGATCTGCGGCCGGCCGCCCTGAACACCCTGGTCAAGGTCGCGCGCGACTGGTTCCCGGTGGCAGGCAACTACCAGGAAGCCACGCAATGGGTGGGCGCGCGGCCGATGCTGCCGGACGGGCCGCCGCTGATCGGCCCAACAGCCGTGCCCGGCCTGTTCCTCAACCTCGGCCATGGCTCGACGGGCTGGGCGATGAGCTGCGGATCGGGCAAGATTGCGGCTGACCAGATCGCCGCCAGCGCCGGCACCCATGGCGGCCCGGACATCGACATGGAGGGCCTGTTGCCCGACCGCTACGGCCTGGGGCCCGCCAGATAACCACACATGACACCCTCTGCCTCTACCGCCACCTCGCACGCAAACGGCGACGGCTGGTTTGCACTCGATGCCGCTGCCTCCGCACCGGTTCCGCTGTACGACGTCGCCGCCATCCGCCGCATCGAGAACGCCGCCTTCACGCAACTGCCCGCCTTTACGCTGATGTCGCGCGCCGGCGCCGCGGCCGCGCGCTGGCTGGCCTGCCATGCACCCGCCGGCCCGCTGCTGTTCCTGGCGGGCCCCGGCAATAACGGCGGCGATGCGCTGGTGGCCGCCACGCAATTGCACAGCGCCGGCCGTGCCGTGCAGGTATGGCTGACGGCGGACCCGCAGCACCTGCCCGCCGACGCCGCGACCGCCTGGCAGCAAGCGCACGCAGCCGGCGTCCCGGTCAGCGTGGTCGCAGGCATCGCTGCCTCGCATGACGCGGACTGGCCCGCGGGCACCGCTGCGCTCGTCGACGGCCTGCTCGGCATCGGCCTGAACCGCCCCGCCGACGGCACCATGGCGTGGTGGATCGGACAAATCAACCGCAGCGCGCTGCCGGTGTTTGCGCTGGACATCCCCAGCGGCCTGTTCGCCGACACCGGCGCGGGCGCGCCGGCCGTGCGCGCGCAGCGCACGCTGACCTTTATCGCCGCCAAGCCCGGGCTGCTGACGCTCGACGGGCGCGACTGCGCCGGCGAGGTCGATATCGCGCCGATCGGCCTTGACTATCCGCCGGACGAAACGCCCCATTGCCTGGTAAACGGCCCGGCGCTGTTCAGCACGGCGCTGCCGCGCCGCCACCATGCCAGCAACAAGGGCACGCATGGCTCGCTGGCGCTCATCGGCGGCAACCTGGGCATGACCGGGGCGCCGCTGCTGGGCGCCAGGGCCGCGCAGTTCCTCGGCGCGGGCAAGGTGCATATCGGCTTCCTGGCGCAGCCCGCACCGCTGTTCGATCCGCTGCATCCGGAGCTGATGCTGCATGCCGTGGACGCACTGGCCCTCGCTGCCATGTCGGCGCTGGTGATCGGTCCTGGCATGGGCACGGACGCCAACGCACACAAGCAGTTTGCGCGGCTGCTGCAAGCCGCGCCGCTGCCGCTTGTGCTGGATGCCGATGCCCTGAACCTGCTGGCTGCCGATCCGGCGCTGGCCGGGGCACTGGCCGCCAGCGGCGCGGCCTGCGTGATAACGCCGCACCCGCTCGAAGCCGCCCGGCTGATGGGCGTTCCCGTCGCCGAGGTGCAGCGCGACCGGCCCGCTGCTGCCGCAGCACTGGCTGCGCAATGGCAGGCCGTGGTCGTGCTGAAGGGATCGGGCACAGTGATCGCGGCGCCTGACGGCAGTCCATGCACGCTCAACCCGAGCGGCAATGCCGCACTTGCCAGCGCCGGCACCGGCGACGTGCTGGCCGGCATGCTGGGGGCGCTGCTGGCGCAAGGCATGGCGCCGCTGGCCGCGGCCCGGGCGGCGGTGTGGATCCATGGACGCGCCGCCGATGCCCTTGTCGCCCAGGGCACCGGGCCGGCCGGCGTCACCGCAAGCGAACTGTACGCGCCCGCGCGCACCATCTTCAACCAGTTGCTGGCCGGGGCCCGCGCATGACGCGCGGCGCGATGCTGCGCGATCCCGCCGACCGCCGCCACCTGCTCACCGGCATCGCCCTGCTGGTCATCGGACAATGGATCCTCAGCCTGCTCGATGCCACCAGCAAGACCCTGACGCAGCAAGGACTGCCGCTGGTGGCCGTGGCATGGGTGCGCTATGTCGGGCATGTGGTCGCGATCTTCCTGCTGCTCGGCCCCGCCGGCTGGCGGCGCCAGTGGCGGCCGGCAAGGCCAGGGCTGCAGTGGCTGCGGGGCGCGCTGATGCTGGTCTCGACGCTGGTGTTCTTCAGCGTGCTGATGCTGATGCCGCTGGCGCAGGCCACGGCGCTGAATTTCTGCGCGCCGCTGTTCGTGGTGGCACTATCGCCGTGGCTGCTGGGCGAGCGCCCCGGGCGCCATGCCCGCTGGATGCGCTGGACCGGTGTGGTGGTCGGCTTTGCCGGCATGCTGGTGGTGGTGCGCCCGGGGGGCCAGCTCAGTCCGCTCGGTGTCGGCCTGGGCCTGGTGTCGGCGCTGGTGTTCGCGCTGATGCAGATGCTGACACGCCGCATTGCCGCGCACGACACACCGATGACCACGCTGATCCAGAGCGGCGTAACCGGCGCCTGCCTGACCACGCTGATCGTGCCCTTCTTCTGGTTCAGCGCCTGGCCTACGCCGATGCAATGTGCGCTGCTGTTGTCCGCGGGGATCACCGGATCACTTGGCCATTATTTCGTCATCCGGGCCTTCCAGTACGCGGATGCGTCTTTCCTGAGCCCCTTCCTCTACCTGCAGATCCTGTCCGCGACGGTAATCGGCTACCTGGCCTTCGGCCAGTTGCCCGACTGGACCACCGCAATCGGCATCGGCATCATCTGTCTGGGAGGCTTGTGCGTCGCTGGGGGAGAACCCGTGCTACGCGCCATCGCGGCCCGGCTCGGCGGCGCGCGCCGTCAGACAATGTCCGATACTTAGCCTGCGCCCACGCTGGTATGTTGCAAGTGGTAACGATATGACGCCGCTGCCAGGCCGGATCCCGGCAGCGCTGACGATATACTTGCATCTCTGTCTTGTGAGCCGGCAACGCCACGCGGCTCGCGCAACCTCGATTGTCCTGCATGCCCACTGACCTTCACGCCTGGAACGCCCTGCTGCGGCACCACGACACCCTTCGCGACGCCCAGATGCGCGACGGGTTCGATCGCGAAGGCGCGCAGCGCGTCGCACAATTCTCGCTGGAAGCCGCCGGGCTCTATCTCGACTATTCGAAGAACCGGATCACGCCCGAAACCATGCGCCTGCTGGTACAGCTGGCAGCCGAGGCCGGCGTGACCAGACGCCGCGACGCGATGTTCACGGGCGAGCATATCAATACGACTGAAGACCGCGCGGCACTGCACGTAGCGCTGCGCGCGACTGCCGGCGCCGGCTACAAGGTCGACGGCGAGCAGGTCATGCCGGCAATCCAGAAGGTGCTGGTACGCATGCGCGATTTCTCGGAACGGGTGCGCAGCGGCGCCTGGAAGGGTGTCACCGGCGAGCGCATCACCGATGTCATCAATATCGGCATCGGCGGCTCCGACCTGGGGCCGCGCATGGTGTGCCGCGCGCTGTCGCACCTGGCCGATGCCGATGGCAATGCCGCGCCGCGCATGCACTTTGTTTCCAATGTCGACGGCACCGACCTGGCCGAGACGCTGGTGCGGCTCGACCCGCAACGGACGCTGGTGATCGTCTGCTCCAAGACCTTCACCACGCTGGAAACCATGGCCAACGCGCGCAGCGCGCGCGCCTGGTTTGTCGCCAACGGCGTGGCCGAGCATGACCTTGCCAAGCATTTCGTCGCAGTCTCGACCAATACCGAAGCGGTGCGCGAGTTCGGCATCGACCCGGCCAATATGTTCGAGTTCTGGGACTGGATCGGCGGACGCTTTTCGCTGTGGTCGTCGGTCGGCCTGTCGATCACGCTGGCCGTGGGCTTCAACGCCTTCGCCGACTTGCTGGCCGGCGCGCGCGCCATGGACGAGCATTTCCGCACCGCGCCGCTGGAACGCAACATGCCGGTGGTCCTGGGCATGCTGGGCATCTGGTACCGCAATTTCTGGCATTTGCCCACCAGCTGCATGGCGCCCTACTCCACCTCGCTGGAGCTGTTTCCCGCCTTCCTGCAGCAGCTGGAGATGGAGAGCAACGGCAAGTCGGTGCAGCTTGACGGGCAGCCCGTGCGCACGCATACCTCGCCGGTGGTGTGGGGCACGGCCGGCACCAACGGGCAGCATGCCTATTTCCAGCAGATCCACCAGGGCTCGCAGGTGGTGCCGGTGGATTTTGTCGCGCCGCTGGTGCCGCCGCGCCGGCTGGCAGGCCATCACGCCAAGCTGCTGGCCAACTGCTTTGCGCAGGCCGAGGCGCTGATGCGCGGGCGCAGCGCCGATGAGCTGCGTGCCGCCGGCCTGAAGAACGAAGTCCGTATCGCCCATATGGTGTTCGAGGGCAATCGCCCCAGCAACACCTTGCTGATGGAAAACCTGACGCCGCATGTGCTGGGTGCGCTGATTGCGCTGTATGAGCACCGCACCTTCGTGCAGGGCGTGGTCTGGAAGATCAATTCCTTCGACCAGTGGGGCGTCGAGCTGGGCAAGATCCTGGCCCGTCCGATCGAGGCCGAGCTGACCGGGAATGCCATCGGCCAGCACGATGCCTCCACCACGTCGCTGATCGAGCGCGCCCGCGCGGTGCTGAAGGCGGGCGCCGCCAGCTAGACCTCCGCGCCCATCCATTCATCGCTGGCCACGCGGCCGGCGTCGATGGTCAGGATACGGCCACAGCGCGCCGCCACCGAGCGGTCATGCGTGACCAGCACCAGCGTTGAGCCGGCATCGCGGTTAAGCTCGAACATCAGCGCGATCACGGCTTCGCCAGTGGCGGTATCGAGGCTGCCGGTGGGCTCGTCGGCAAACAGGATGTCCGGGCGCGCCACGAACGCGCGCGCCAGCGCCACGCGCTGCTGCTCGCCGCCCGACAGCGTGCGCGGATAGTGCCCCAGCCGCGCGCCCAGGCCCACGCGCAGCAGCATGTCCAGGGCGCGCTCGCGCACCTGCGACGTTTCGCCGCGCAGCTCCAGCGGCAGCATCACGTTTTCCAGCGCGGTCAGGTGGCCGACCAGCTGGAACGACTGGAACACAAAGCCGACATGGCGGCCCCGCACGGCGGCGCGCTGGTCCTCGTCCAGCGCGAACAGGTCCTGGCCCTGCAGCCGTACCGTGCCCGTGCTGGGCAGGTCCAGCCCCGCCAGCAGCCCGAGCAGCGTCGACTTGCCCGATCCGGACGCCCCCACGATGGCGAGCGTTTCGCCCGGCGTGACGGAAAAGGTCACGTCGTGCAAAATCGTCAGCGAACCGGTCGTGTCGGCAACGGTCTTTCCGAGGGACTCGACAGCGAGAATGGAAGAAGACATGGATATTGGGATCCGAGGCAAATGGCGCCGGCTGCTGCTGGCAACCGGCATGGCACTGACGATATCGGCCGGGGCCTCAGCCCAGGCTGCGGCCCCGGCACTGCTGGTGCTTGGCGACAGCCTCTCCGCCGAGTACGGCATCGCGCGCGGCGCGGGCTGGGTCACGCTGCTGCAGGACCGCCTGCGGCAGGAGCGCTTCGATTATAGCGTTGTCAATGCCAGCATCAGCGGCGAGACCACCATCGGCGGCAAGACGCGGCTGCCGGAGCTGCTGTCGCGGCACCGCCCGGCCATCGTGGTGGTGGAGCTTGGCGCCAACGACGCGCTGCGCGGATTGCCGCTGCAGACCACTGAGGCCAACCTGCGCAACATCGTCAGCATGGCACAGAAGGCCGGCGCGGGCGTGCTGCTGATCGGCATGCGCATCCCGCCCAACTACGGGCAGGACTACACCGAGAAGTTCGTCTCGCTGTATCCGAAGCTGGCCGGCGAGTACAAGGTGCGGCTGGTGCCGTTCTTCCTCGACAATGTCATCGCGCGGCAGGACTGGTTCCAGCCCGACCGCATCCACCCGACCGCCGCGGCACAGCCAGTGCTGCTCGATACGGTGTGGCCGCAGCTCAAGCCGATGCTCAGGCGCAGCGGCGCGAAGTAAGAATAAAAAAAACCCCTGCCGCCTGGCAGGGGTCCTTGCTGGCAGCGGGGCTGCCGGGGCTGATCTGGCGCTTACTCGGCGCCTTGCGGCTGCGTGGCACCCACCGGCGTCAGCATCTTGACCTTCGAGCGTGCCTTCAGGCTTTCATAGAATGCCTGCAGGTCGGTCTGGCCGGCGAGCTGCGACAGCTGCTGCGCTTCGGCCTGGCGTTGCGCCGGGTTGGCCTGCGTCGGCTGGCTGACCTTGGTGATACGGTAGACCGCGTAGCCTTCGGCCCCCAGGTCGACACCCACCACCGCGGGCAGCTTGTTCGCATCGGCGCGCAGCACCGCTTCGACCGCCTTCGGCGGCATACCCTCGGCCTTGGCGCGCGACACGGTCTGCACCGCGCCAAAGCCGTCGGCGCTGTCTGCCTTCTTCAGTGCGGCAAGCCGGGCCTCGCCGTCCTTGCGCGCCAGTTCGGCCGCCTGCTGGGCGATATAGCCCTCGCGCACCTTGGCTTCGACTTCCTCGAACTTGCGCACGGCCGCCGGGCGGTACTCGACGATGCGCGCGGCCACCAGCGTGTTCGGGGCCACCTGGACGGCCTCGGTGTTGCGCTTATTCTTGATCGCGTCGTCGCTGAACAGCGCCTTGAGCAGCTTGTCGTTGTTGAGCGGGCTCTGCGCGCCCAGCGCCGGGTTCGGCTGGCGCGTGACGTTGTCGGCGGTCTGGATGGTCAGCTTGAACTTGTCGGCGGCGGGCTTGAGGCTGTCAGCCTGCTCATAGACGGTGTTGCCGAAGGCATCGGCCTGCTCGGCAAACTTCTTGTCGGCGAACTGCTTGCGCAGCTCAGCTTCGAGTTCCGTGCGCACGGCTTCCAGCGGCTTGGTCTCGGCGGGCTTGATGCCAGTCAGCTTGATGATGTGATAGCCGTAGTCGGTTTCCACCACGTCGCTGACCTGGCCATCCTTGAGCGCGTACATGGCGTCCTCGAACGGCTTGACCAGCGCGCCGCGGCCCATGAAGCCCAGGTCGCCGCCCTTCTCGGCCGAGCCCGGGTCCTGCGAGTTCTTGCGCGCCACGTCGGCGAAGGTGTCAGGGTGCTTGCGCAGGTCCTCCAGCAGCTTGGTGGCCTTGTCCTTCGCGGCCTGGCGCTGGGCGGCCGGCGCATCCTTCGGCGCGCTGATCAGGATATGGCTGGCGCGGCGCTGCTCGTCGATGCGGAAGCGCGCGATATTGCTGTCGTAGTAGGACTTCAGCTCTTCGGGCGTGACCGCCTGCGTCGCGGCCAGGGCCTCGCCCGACAGCAGCAGGTACTCGACCTTGGCTTGTTCCGGCACCGAGAAGGCCTGCTGGTGGCTGTCGTAGTAGGCCTTCAGCGCGGCTGCATCGGGCTGCACCTTGGCGGTGTAGCCGGCCGGCTTGAACAGCAGCGCCTGCACATCGCGCTGCTGATCGCGCACGGCGATCAGGCGATCGAGCAGCGACTTGGGCACGAATGCCGTCGCGGCGACCGATGCGCCCAGCTGCTGCGTGGCCAGCTCGAAGCGCATGCGGGCATCGAACTGCTCGGGCGTCATGCCCTGCGACTGCAGCAGCTGCAGGTAGGCCTTGTCGTCGACCTTGCCGTCCTTGGTGCGCGGCAACTGCGCGATCGCCGGCAGGTTGCTGATTTCCTCGAGCAGCTTGGCGTCGGACACGGTCAGGTGCTCACGCGCCACGGCACTGGCCATCACGCGCTGCAGGATCAGCTGGTCCAGCACGGCCTTGCGGGCGTCCGGGCCTTCGAACTGGCGCGGGTCATAGCTGGCGCCCAGGACCTGGCGCGCGCGTTCGCTCTGGTCGCGCACGACGTTATCGATCTCCTGCACGCTGATGGCGCGGCCGTCGACCTTGGCGGCATCGTGCGAGCTGTCCATGAAGCGCGAATAGCTTTCCACGCCGAAGAACACGAACGACGGGAAAACAAGCACCAGCAGCAGCAAGAGCATCAGGCGCCGGTTGTTGCGTACGAAATCAAGCATGCGGATTCGGGTAGTGGATTGGCACGAAAGACAAACTCCACAATTCTATCAGGAGCCGCTGGGCGCGCACCCTTATGCAGGGTGGGAAACATGAGGGAACAAATGAAAACGCCCGCTGATGCGGGCGTTTTCAATAAAACTGGCGGAGTGGACGGGACTCGCCCACGTCCCGCGGGCCGCTGCTGCGCTTGCAAGCGCAGCCCTTCGATTCCCGC
>NZ_JBYTAG010000018.1:16280-97069 GCF_058787995.1 Cupriavidus sp. FW305-27 | reverse complement strand
GGTGGAGGCGGCGTCCTGCCCGCCCGCGCCGCCATTGGGGGGGGAACCATCAGCGGGTTGTGGGGCGCGGCTGGACATGCGCAGATTATCCGACAATACTAGCCGCTCTCCAATCTGGTGCCCGGCCGGCTGAAACAAGAACGCGCAAGCTGCGCGCACCCAAAGCGACAATAGCCACGATGGCGCGCCCGCTGCGCGGACAACAGGACGCGAGCAGGTGAACCGCGGGACCAACCACGGGCCGCACCTTTTCTCGCATTTCAAATACTGGAATGACTGCCTCTGAACCGACGAGTTCCGCCGCTGGCGACGCTGCTGACCAACATGGCGCGCGCGCCACACCGGATCCGGCCAATCCGGCGGACCCGCAGCCGGGGCCGGGCGCCGGCACCATGGCTGCCGGCGCCTTCGCCATCACCGCGGCGCAGGCGCTGCAGCCGGCTGACGAGGCTGGCCACGCGGGCGGCCACGTATTGTACTCGGCTGCGTATTCGCACTACGCGCGCCGCGTGGTGCAGGCCCGGCCGGATTTGCCGGCCATCCTGGCCGCCGCAGCCGCCCAGCCGCTGACGCGCGCCTGGATGCAGGCGCGGCTGCAGGCGCTGCACGAGCCCTCGGCCGATGCCGAGGAATCCGCCAAGCGCAGCCTGCGCCGTCTGCGCGCCGAAGTGATGTGCGCGGTGATCGAGCGCGACCTGCGCGGCCTGGCCACGCTGGGCGAGGTCACCGGCGCCATGACCGACCTGGCCGAGCTGGCGATCCAGCACGGCCTGGCGATGCTGGGCGACGACCTGGCCGCCACCTTCGGCCGCCCGGTCGGCGCCCAAAGCGGCGAGGTGCAGGAGTTGGTGGTGGTGGGCATGGGCAAGCTGGGCGGGCGCGAGCTCAATGTCTCGTCCGACATCGACCTGATCTTCCTCTATGACGAGGACGGCGAGACCCAGGGCGGCTCGCGCAGCCTGTCCAACCACGAGTACTTCATCCGTCTCGGCCGCCGGCTGATCAACCTGCTGGCCGAGGTGACCGCCGACGGCTATGTGTTCCGCGTCGACATGCGGCTGCGCCCCAACGGCGACGCCGGACCGCTGGCGTGCAGCCTTGGCATGCTGGAGGAATACCTGGTGGTGCAGGGGCGCGAGTGGGAGCGCTATGCCTGGATCAAGGGCCGCGTGGTGTCGGCGCTCGACACGCCGCACGCGCAGCGCACCGCCGGCCTGCTGGCGCGGCTGACCACGCCCTTCGTGTTCCGCCGCTACCTGGACTACGGCGTGATCGCCGCGATCCGCTCGCTGCACGCGCAGATCCGCAGCGAGGCCGCCAAGCGCAGCGGCGGGCTGGCGGGGCACGGCGTCAACCAGCGGTCGTTCAATATCAAGCTGGGCCGCGGCGGCATCCGCGAGATCGAGTTCATGGCGCAGGTGTTCCAGCTGATCCGCGGCGGCCAGGACCCGGCACTGCGCGTGCGCCCGACGCTGGAAGTGCTGGCGGTGGCGGTCGAGCGCGGGCTGCTTCCCGCCGGCCAGGCCGGGCAGCTCGGCGATGCCTACCGCTTCCTGCGCCAGCTCGAACACCGGCTGCAGTACCGCGACGACGCCCAGACCCACCACCTGCCGACTTCGCCCGACGAACAGCTGGCGGTGGCGCGGATGATGGGTTGCGACGACTGGCAGCAACTGCTGGCGCGCCTGGCGGCGCTGCAGGAGCCGGTGGCGCAGCAGTTCGAGGCCACCTTCTCGGATCCCGATGCCGCCCCGTGCGAAGCGCTGTGGCCGGGCATTGTGTTCGACGACAACGCCGCGCAAGCGCAGGACAACCCGGAACAGAAGCAGGACGACGCGGCCTGCGGCGATAACGCCGCGCCCTGCCAGCGCCTGCAGGCCGCCGGCTTTACCGACTGCACCGGGCTGCTGGACCGGCTGCGCGCGATCGCCTCGTCGCTGCGCTACCGCGCGCTGTCCGAGTCCAGCCGCGCGCGCTTCGACCAGCTGGTGAACCGCGCGCTCGACCTGGCCGCGCGCCAGGAAGATGCCGACAGCACCATCGCGCGCTTTATCGACTTCCTCGAGGCGATCAGCCGCCGCGCCTCCTACCTGTCGTTGCTGTCCGAATACCCGCAGGCGATGGACCGCGTCGCGCAGACGCTGCATGCCTCGCGCTGGGCCGCGGCCTACCTGACGCGGCATCCGCAGCTGCTGGACGAACTGCTCGACAGCGATGCGCTGGCCGGCGCGCCCGACTGGGCCGCCTTCCGCAAGCGCCTGCATGAGCGGCTGCTGGCCGCCGAAGGCCAGATCGAGCAGCAGATGGACATCCTGCGGCGCGAGCATCATGTCGAGACCTTCCGCGTGCTGCTGCAGGACCTGCAGGGCATGCTGACGGTGGAGCAGGTGGCCGACCGCCTGTCCGACCTGGCCGATGCCATGCTCGAGGCCACGCTGGAAACGGTCTGGCGCCAGCTGGCCACGCGCCACCGCGACACGCCGCGCTTCGCGGTGATCGCCTACGGCCGGCTGGGCGGCAAGGAACTGGGCTATGCCTCGGACCTGGACATCATCTTCCTGTACGACGATGACCATGAACGTGCGCCTGACGTCTACTCCGCGTATGCGCGCCGGCTGATCACCTGGCTGACCAGCCATACCGCCGCCGGTGCGCTGTTCGACGTCGACACTCGGCTGCGCCCCAACGGCGCGGCCGGCCTGCTGGTGACCAGCTTCGAGGCGTTCCGCCGCTACCAGCTGCGCGAAGGCGACAACACCGCCTGGGTGTGGGAACACCAGGCGCTGACGCGCGCGCGCTTCTGCGCCGGCGATGCCGCCATCGGCGACCGCTTCGAGGCGCTGCGCGGCGAGGTGCTGTGCCAGGACCGCGATGCCGCCGCGCTGCGCGACGAGATCGTGCAGATGCGCCGCAAGGTCGCCGAAGGCCATCCCAACCCGACCGACCTGTTCGACCTGAAGCACGATCGCGGCGGCATGGTCGATATCGAATTCACGGTGCAGTACCTGGTGCTGCTGCACAGCCGGGCGCACCCGCAGCTGACGCGCAACGCGGGCAATATCGCGCTGCTGCGCGCAGCGGGCGAGCTGGGCCTGATCGACGCCACGCTGGCACTGGCGGTGGGCGATGCCTACCGGCTGTTCCGCGCGCGCCAGCACCAGCTGCGGCTCGAGGGGCAGGCGCATGCGCGCGTCGCGCCCGAGTCGGTGGCGCAGCAGACCGGACAGGTGCGCGCGCTGTGGCAGGCCGTGTTCGGTGAGGCCTGACGCGGCAGTTCCGCCGGCACCCGCCGGCGCATCGTGGCCGGGGCTGCTGGCGGCGATCGCGCTGGTGTGGGCGCTGTCGGCCTGGTTCACCTTCATGCCGTGGTGGCATGCGCACGGCCTCTACCTGCGCGATGCGGTGCGGCTGGACGGCCAGTGGTGGCGCCTGGCCACCGCCATGTGGGTGCACCTGGACGGACACCACTGGCTGGCCGACGCGCTGGCCGCCACCGGCGTGCTTGCCATCGCCGCGCGCGTGGCGCGTGCGCGCACCCTGTTGCTGGTGCTGGTTGCCTGCGGCATCGGCGTGCAGGTGGTGCTGCTGCGCGTGCCGGCGATTGCATGGTATGGCGGGCTCTCAGGCGCCTTGCACGGGCTGGCCCTGTGGGGCGCGCTCGGGCTGTTGCGGGCATCGGGCCTGGCGCGCGTCACCGGCGTGCTGCTGTGCCTGGGCGTGCTGGCCAAGGTCTGGGTGGAACAGTCGTGGCTGGCGCCGGTGGTGTTCGATCCGGCCTGGGGTTTTGGCGTGGTGCGCGTCGCGCCCGCGGCCGGCGCCGTCGCCGGCCTGCTGTGCTGGGTCTTGCAGGAGTGGTGGCTGGCGCGGCGCCCGGCCCGCGGCGACGACGCCTGAACCGACCAGGCGCCGGGCTTACATGCGGCGCCGCAGCGCGAAGGCCAGCAGGCCGGACAGCGCCAGCAGCACCGCGGTCCAGGGCGCAACGGCGCCGCCGCCACCGCCACCACCGTTGCCCGAGGCCGGTGCCGGCGCAGCCTGCGCCGGTGGCATGCCCGCCGCGGCCGCCAGTGCGCCGTCGGCATCGAGCAGGCCGGCGCCGCAGACGCCCGGATTGGTGGTGCAATAGGTGCCGGACGGATGCGGGCGTGCCGAAGACTTCAGCGCCGCGGTGACCTGGGCCGGGGTCAGCGAGCCATTGACCGCGAACATCATGGCCACCACGCCCGAGACCATCGGTGCGGCGAAGCTGGTGCCCGCGGATGACGTCACCACATAGTTGCCCAGGCCAGTCTTGCCATCGTTGTTCAGGGTGCGAATGACCGAGGGCGCGGTCGTGCACTGCCCATTGACTACCTGCGAGTTGCCACACCCGCCGCCTGGCGCGCTGATCGCGACCTGCGGGCCGACATTGGCATAGCTGGCATTCTCGCCGTCGTTGGCATGCGCCGTGACCGCGATCACGCCGCTGCAGTCGCCCGGCGCCTCCACCGCGCCGCGCTCGTTGCCGGCGGCGGCCACCACCACCACGCCGCGCGCGTTCAGGTCGGTGACGGCCTGTTGCTCAATGCTGCTGCAGGTGCCGCCGCCGAGGCTGATATTGACCACGCGCGCCGGCGTCGGATTGGCCGGCACGTTGGGTACCGACAAGCCGCCGGCCCAGCGCATGGCATCGACGGTATCGGACAGCAGCGCGCCGCAGCGGCCCGAGACGCGCACCGGCAGGATGCGCGCGTTCCAGTCGACGCCCGCGATGTCCTGCGCGTTGTTGGTCAGCGCGCCCAGCACGCTGGCGACACGGGTGCCGTGCCAACTGTTGGGCTCGGTCGTCGGGGCCGGCGATCCACCCGGGCACGAGAAACCCGCTGTCACGTTGTCGCCGGCATCGGTGGCATCGGCGTCGCGGCCATCGCCGTCATTGGAAATGGTGCTGCTGCTGATGAAGTCGTAGCCAGGCAACACGCGCGCCGCCAGGTCGGGGTGCGGCAGGATGCCGGTGTCCACCACCGCGATCACCACGCCGCTGCTGCCGCGGCTGCGGTCCCACGCGCGCGGCAGGTTGACGCCGCCCACCGCCGTGCCGGTGCCCATCAGGTAAGGCTGGCGCGAGATGAACTCGGAATCGTTGGGCAGGGTGTCGTGCAGCTTCAGCCAGCGGTCGGGCACGGCATCGGCGATGCGCGGGTCCTGGCGCAGCCGGGCCGCCGCGCCTTCCGGGTCGGCTGCCAGTGCGTCGGGGACCTGCAGCAGTTGCAGGTTGCCGCCCATGGCGCGGCGCGCCGTGACGGCAATGCCGGTGCGCGCGCTCAGCTGCTTGAGCGCATCCGCCGCGGCTGCGGGCGTCTTGCTTGTGCCATCGGCGCCGTCACGCCAGCGCACGATGATCTGGCCGGTGTAGGCGGGTGCGGCATGGACGCCGGCAGCCAGTGCCGCGCTGGCCGGTATTGCGCCGCACACAGCGGCGGCGGCGATGACGATGGCCCGCCAGCGGCGGGCCACGGGGCTGCTACGGAAGTCGGACTGCGCGGGTTGCGGCATGCATACCTCCTGGGGCGTAGCGCGCGGGGGCTTGTTATGTAGCGAATACGATTCAGCGTCGTTGCGCAAGGGCGACCGAAGGCTTAAGAACCGTCCTGCAGTCGGGCTCAGCTCTGCGGCATGTCA
The DNA here is from genome assembly GCF_058787995.1 of Cupriavidus sp. FW305-27. Lineage (NCBI taxonomy): Bacteria > Pseudomonadati > Pseudomonadota > Betaproteobacteria > Burkholderiales > Burkholderiaceae > Cupriavidus > Cupriavidus sp. FW305-27. The sequence continues at coordinate 91,408 of NZ_JBYTAG010000018.1, read as the reverse complement.
CGGCTGGTGGGAATGTTGCGGTTAGGCTTGAGCACGCGGTCGGGCTCGGCGGTCTCGATGCGGGGCGTGGCGCGCAGGGTTTCGACCGCCTGGTCGATGGTGGCATCCGCCGACGGCGAGATCGCGGTGACCAGCCAGACGCCGCCGGACATCGGGCGCTTGACCACATAGCGGATCGGGCCCTTGATCCCGGCCAGCAGCTTGCCGGCGTCCTCCGACAGGTTCACCGCGGGCGGCTTGAAGCGCACCATGATGTCGCCAAGGGAACGGTCATCGCTGATGCTGCCCGGCGGCGGGGCCGAGGACTTGGGCTGGGCCTGGCAGGCGGACAGCGCCAGCAGTGCGGCCGATGCGGCGGTGGCGATGGCCAGCACGGCGCGCAGCGATGCGCGCGGTCGTTGCCGGAGGCCGGCTTGCGCTTGGCGGGTCATGGTGAAGCTCCTGTCAGTGTATGGATTGGCGCACGTGCGGGGCGGGCGGGGCCGTCAGCCGGCGGCGCGGCGGCTGCGCCGGCCATCCTTGCCGCCCGCACCGCGCGCGGGCTGGCTGCCCTGGCCGCCGGCCATGCCTTGCGCCAGCATTTCTTCCGCATGTTGCAGCGTGGTGGCGGTGACAGTGGCGCCGCCCAGCATGCGCGCGGTCTCGACCACGCGCCCGGCGGGGTCCAGCACCCTGATGCGCGAGCGCGTGACCGAACCGTCGCCCGCATCGGTGGTTTCCTTGCTCACCAGCAGGTGCGTGCCGGCCTGCGCCGCCACTTGCGGCAGGTGCGTCACGCACAGCACCTGGCGCGCGCGGCCCAGCTCCTGCAGGCGCCGGCCGACCACCTCGGCCACCGCGCCGCCGATGCCGGTATCGACCTCGTCGAAGATCAGCGTGGGCGTGGGCGAGGCTTCGCTGGTGATCACCGAGATCGCCAGGCTGATGCGCGCCAGCTCGCCGCCGGAGGCCACCCGGGCCAGCGGCCGCGGGCTCACGCCGGCATGGCCGGCGACCAGGAATTCGACCTGCTCGAGCCCGTGGCTCTGGCCTTCGTCGAGCGCATTGAGCGCGGCGACAAAGCTGCCGCCGGCCATCGACAGGCCCTGCATGGCGTCGGTGACCGCGGCGGACAGCGCCTGCGCGGCCTGCTTGCGGGCGTGGCTGAGATGCTGCGCCAGGGTCAGATAGGCGGCCTTGGCCGCGGCCTCGCGCGCCATCACCTTGTTCAGGTCCTGCGCGGCCTGCAGGTCGTCCAGCTGCTGGCGGCGGGCCACCAGCTCGTCGGGCAGCTGCTCGGGCGGCAGGCGGTACTTGCGCGCGGTGGCGTGCAGCGCCTGCATGCGTTCGTCGACCGCCTGCAGCCGCTCGGGATCGAGTTCGAGCCGGTCGACATAGCGCGTGAGCGAGTGCGCGGCTTCCTCGGCCTGCATCTGCGCGGGCTCGAGCGCGGCCAGCACGTCGCGCAGCGCGCCATCGACATCGGCCAGCTGCTGCAGCTTGTGCACGATGGTATTCAGCGCCGACAGCACCGAGCCGTCGGCCTCGGACAGTGCGTCCAGCGCGGCGCGGCTGCCGTCGATCAGGCCGGCGGCATGCGACAGCCGGTTGTACTCGGACTGGATCTCTTCCCATTCGCCCGGCTGCGGGTTGAGCTTGTCCAGTTCGCCGACCTGCCATTCCAGCCGCTCGCGTTCGAGCTGCATCTCGCGCGACTGGTGTTCCACCGCCTCGCGCTGGCGCACGCAGGCACGCCAGGCGCGCCAGGCCTCGGCCACCGCGCCGGCCTGCTGGGTGAGGCCGGCGTGGGCGTCGAACAGCAGCCGCTGCGCATCGGGGCGCAGCAGCAGCTGGTGCGCGTGCTGGCCGTGGATGTCGACCAGCTGGTCGCCGACTTCGCGCAGCTGCGCCAGGGTGGCGGCGGCGCCGTTGATAAAGGCCTTGCTGCGGCCGCCGGCATCGACCGTGCGGCGCAGCAGCACGGTATGCACGCCGTCTTCCGCTTCGCTGTTGAGCTCGCGCTCGGCCAGCCAGGCATCCAGTGCCGGGTGGGTCGAGAAGGTGGCGCTGACGCTGGCGCGCGGGGCGCCTTCGCGCACCACGCCGGCATCGGCGCGTTCGCCCAGCACCAGCGCCAGGGCATCGATCAGGATGGATTTGCCGGCGCCGGTCTCGCCGGTGAAGACGGTGAAGCCAGTGGTGAAGTCCAGGTCGAGCGTATCGACGATGACGAAATCGCGGATGGACAGGCTGCGCAGCATCGTGGCGTGGAAGGTAGTCGGTCCGATGGGTTCGGGCTCAGGCTTGGAGGGCGGCTTGATACTGGCTCAGAGGCGGTTGTCCTCGGACGGGTATTCGTGCCAGTGCAGCTTCTTGCGCAGCGTGGCGTAGTAGTTGTAGCCGACCGGGTGCAGCAGGTTGATGGTCTTTTCGGAGCGCCGCACCACGATGCGGTCGCCCGGCAGCAGCGAGGTCAGCGACTGCATGTCGAAGTTGACGCTGGCGTCGCGCGCGCTGGCCACCTCGATGGTGACCTCGGCGTCGTGCGGCAGCACGATCGGGCGGTTGGACAGCGCGTGCGGGGCAATCGGCACCAGCACCACGCCCGACAGCGTCGGATGCAGGATCGGGCCGCCGGCGGACAGCGCGTAGGCGGTGGAGCCGGTGGTGGTCGACACGATCAGGCCGTCCGAGCGCTGGTTGTACATGAAGTGGCCGTCCACCGACACCGCCAGCTCGACCATGCCGGAGATGCCCGAGCGGTTCACCACCACGTCGTTCAGGGCCAGCGCGGAGAAGATGTTCATGTCGTCGCGCACCACGCGCGATTCCAGCAGCAGGCGGGTCTCGGCCTCATAGCGGCCGTCGAGCATGTCGGGCAGCACGGTGTGCGCGTCTTCCAGCGCGATGTCGGTCATGAAGCCCAGCCGCCCGTGGTTGACGCCGATCAATGGCACGTCATAGCCGGCGAGCTGGCGGGCGATGCCCAGCAGCGTGCCGTCGCCGCCCAGCACCACGGCCACGTCGGCCTGCCGGCCGATCTCCTCGGCGGACAGGGCAGGGTAGGCGGTCAGCCCGGTGGCGAGCGAGGTTTCGCGCTCGAACACCACGTCCTGCCCGTTGCGCAGGATATAAGAGGCGATCTCCTCCAGCGGCCCTTCGATGCCGGCAGTGGAGTACCGGCCCACCAGGGCGACGGTCTTGAACGAAGTGCGCACGGCGCTGGCTTTCGGGGGGGCGGACATGCGTGGATTAGACCATACCGCCATGACGCTTGTCAGCAGGCGCCAGCGAGCGGGCCAGGCCGGCCGCCAGAAGGTCCAAAACTTGCGTAAAATCGGGGCATCATGGATGAACGCTCCAAAACGCTGCTCAAGACCCTGATCGAGCGCTATATTGCCGAAGGGCAGCCGGTCGGTTCCCGCACCTTGTCGAAATACTCGGGGCTGGACCTGTCGCCTGCGACGATTCGCAATGTGATGTCCGATCTGGAGGAAATGGGCTTTATTGCCAGTCCGCACACCTCGGCCGGCCGTATCCCGACCCCGCGCGGCTACCGGCTGTTCGTCGATTCGATGCTGACGGCCAAGCCGCTGGAGCGCAACGCCGACCTGGCCGAGCTGACCGGCCAGATCCAGGACCAGCTCGGCGGCCAGCAGCTGGGGCCGCAGCGCATGATCACGGCGGCGGCGCGCACGCTGTCCAACCTGTCGCACTTTGCCGGCGTGGTGATGACGCCGCGCCGCGCGCAGGCGTTCCGGCAGATCGAATTCATGCGGCTGTCGGACAAGCGCATCCTGCTGATCATCGTCAGCCCCGAGGGCGACGTGCAGAACCGCATCATCCAGACCGAGCTGTCGTACACGCCGGCCCAGCTGATCGAGGCGGCCAACTTCTTCAACTCGCACTATGCCGGCATGAGCTTCGACGCGGTGCGCGGCCACCTGCGGGTGGAACTGCAGGACCTGCGCCGCGACATGTCGCAGCTGATGCAGGCCGCGGTCGAGGCCGGCAGCGTCGCCGAGGACGAGGACGACGACCACGTCTTCATCAGTGGCGAGCGCAAGCTGCTGGAAGTGGAAGACCTGGCCTCCAGCATGGACAAGCTGCGGCGCCTGTTCGACGTGTTCGAGCACAAGACCAGCCTGCTGCAGCTGCTGGACGTGTCCAGCCATGCGCAGGGTGTGCAGATCTTTATCGGCGGCGAAAGCCGGCTGGTGCCGATCGAAGACATGGCGGTCATCACCGCCCCGTACGAGGTCGACGGCCAGATCGTCGGCACGCTCGGCGTGATCGGCCCCACGCGCATGGCGTATGAGCGCGTGATCCCCATCGTCGACATCACCGCGCGCCTGCTGTCCAGCGCCCTGAGCCAGAACTAGTGCAAAGACTGGCTGGTCTGACAAGCGGCCCCATTCCTGCCGAGCGCGGCAATCGCCGGTGCGCCGCACCGGCGCCATCCCGGCACCGTGTCAACCCGGAAGCGACATGACGTTTTCTCCCGAACCGGCCTACCAGCACGGCCACGCGCCGCGCACGGCGATCCTGCTGGTCAACCTGGGCACCCCGGACGCTCCCACGCCCAAGGCGGTGGGGCGCTACCTGAAGGAGTTCCTGTCCGACCCGCGCGTGGTCGAGATCCCGCGCGCGGCCTGGCTGCCGCTGCTGCATGGGGTGATCCTGCCGCTGCGTTCGCGCGCCTCGGCGCTGAAATACGAATCGATCTGGCTGCGCGAGGCCCATATGACGGGCTCGCCGCTGCTGGTCTACAGCGAGCGCCAGGCCCATGCGCTGCAGCGGCTGATGAACCAGCACGGCCATGAGGTGACGGTCGCGTGCGCAATGCGCTACGGCAACCCGTCGATCGCCTCGGTGCTGGAGGCGCTGCGCCGGCAGGGCTGCGAGCAGGTGCTGGTGCTGCCGATGTATCCGCAATACTCCGGCACCACCACGGCCACGGCCTTCGACGAGGTGTTCCGGGTGCTGGGCCAGTGGCGCAACCAGCCCGAGCTGCGGCTGGTCAAGCATTTCCATGACCATCCGGCCTATATCTCGGCGCTGCACCAGCAGGTCGGCGCCTACTGGGCGCGCCACGGCATGCCGGACTTTGCCCGCGGCGACAAGCTGATCCTGTCGTTCCACGGTGTGCCGCGGCGTACGCTGGAGCTGGGTGACCCCTATCACTGCGAATGCCTGAAGACCGGCCGGCTGCTGGGCGAGGCGCTGGGCCTGCAGCCGGGCCAGTACCAGGTGACGTTCCAGTCTCGTTTCGGCAAGGCGGAATGGCTGCAGCCGTACACCGCGCCGACGCTGGCCGAGCTGGGCAAGGTCGGCGCGGGCCGGGTCGATGTCTTCTGTCCCGGCTTTCCGGCCGACTGCATCGAGACCCTGGAGGAAATCGCCATGGAAGGGCAGACCGAGTTCAAGGTCGCGGGCGGCAAGGATTTCCACTTCATCCCGTGCCTGAATGACGCCGATCCGTGGGTCGCGGCCATGGCCGAGATCGCGCTGCAGCACCTGCAGGGCTGGCCGCTGGCCACGCCGCATCCGCATGAACTGGAAGCACGGCGCACGCGCGCCCAGACCCGGGGAGCGGCGGCATGAATGTCGACTTTGAGCCGGATGCGCGCCAGCGCATCGACAAATGGCTGTGGTGCGCGCGCTTCTTCAAGACGCGCTCGCTCGCGGCCGAAGCGGTGGAGCGCAGCAAGGTGACCGTCAACGGCCAGCCATGCAAGAACTCACGCGAGGTGAAGCCCGGCGACATGGTGGTGCTGGAAGCGCACCAGCAGCGCTGGGAACTGGTGGTGAAAGGCATTGCCCCGGCGCGCGGGCCGGCGCCGGTGGCGCAGACGCTGTACGAGGAAAGTGCCGAAAGCCAGTCGCGCCGGCTGGCCGACGCCGAGCGCCGGCGCCTGCAGCCGGAGCCGTCCGCGCAGATCCAGGGGCGCCCGACCAAGCGGGACCGGCGCCGCATCGACCACCTGAAGAGCTGAAATGACAACGCGGCGGCACCGGGAAGCCCCCGCTGCCGCCGCGCGCTTGGACCAGGGTCAGGTGGCGCTTATTCCTGCGTGACTTCCTGGCTGACGATAGGGACGATGTAGTGCTTGAACACCGCCTTGCCGCTGCCATACTCCGTATCGCGCGGGGTGAATGCGCCGGAAAGGCAGATAAAGACGGTCATGACCGCCAATGCGGCCACAAGGCAGAGTGTCACGACTGGCAGCTTATGCATGGCCAACCTTCCGGAAGAGGCACAAAGATGAACCATCTCCACAACCCCCGGCATTTTTGTCATTTTTATTACTGGGAATCTTAGTGATTGCGATGCAGCAAAGCAATAAGGCGTCGATTGCATATGCCTGGCCTTTGTAACCGTGTGTTTCCGCGTCACGCCAGCGCCACTCTTGAAAACCTGCGCCTTGCCACCACCTGCACGGAACACGCGCCGATTTACCACCCGCGGCCAGGCCCATGGCGGGCCGCGACAATGCATTGATACGGATCGACATGGAAGAACAGAAGCAGACGCCAACCACCCAGACGCCTACGCCCGCTGGCGATGAGGCGGCCAACGCCAGCCAGGAGGCAGGCGCGCCGGAAACCGCTGCCGTGGACGACGTGGCGGCCCAGCTGGCCGCCCTGGAAGCCAAGGCGCGCGAGCATTACGACCTGTATATGCGCGCCGTTGCCGAGGGCGAGAACATCCGCCGCCGGGCGCAGGAAGATGTCGCCAAGGCGCACAAGTTCGCCATCGAGAACTTCGCCGACAACCTGCTGCCGGTGATGGACAGCCTGCAGGCCGCGCTGGCCGACGGCTCGGGCGATATCGCCAAGCTGCGCGAAGGCGTCGAGCTGACCGCGCGCCAGCTGGCCGCCGCCTTTGAGCGAGGCAAGATCGTTGAACTCAACCCGGTGGGCGAAAAATTTGACCCGCACCGCCACCAGGCCATCTCGATGGTGCCGGCGGACCAGGAACCCAATACCGTGGTGACCGTGCTCCAGCGCGGCTACACCATTGCCGAGCGCGTGCTGCGGCCGGCTCTGGTGACGGTGGCGGCACCGAAATAAGGCCGCCTGGGGCGGCGGCGTGCCGTCCTGGATCGCGACCTGACGCCCGGTGCCGGCTGGCCCGGGCGTTTGTCATTCTGGAGCGAGCATGACCACTGAACCAGGCGCTGGCCCGGCGACATTCCCGGCCCCCCACCTCGACCACCGCGCCTTCGAGGCATTCGGCATGCGCGAGGTCGATGACGGCAGCATCGACGCCGCCATCGCCGCTGCGGGCGATGCGCTGGTGTGCGTGTTCTTCTGGGGGGAGGACTGCTTCAACTGCGAGATGGCCAAGAAGGCCATGCTGGCCAACCCCGAACCGATCCGCGCGCTGGAACTGCGCTGGCTGCATGCCAACGTCTACGCGCATCCCGGGCTGGGCCGGCGCTTTGGCCTGCATGGCATCCCGGTGTTCATGTTCTTCCGGAACGGCAAGAAGCTGGGCCGCGCCACCGGCTGGCATGGCCACGGCCAGTTTGCCGCCGCGGTGGCCAATGCGCGGCTCAAGGCCAGCGGCAAGCCGCTGGCCGGCTGAGTGGGTTCAGCGGGACAGCGCGTAGCCGATGCGGAACTGCCACGGCAGCTTGTGGTTGTAGTCCAGCAGGCTCTCGCCATAGCCGACGAAGTAGCCCGCCATCAGGTAGCCCGCGGTGCCGGGGATCAGCCGCGCCATCGGGTAGGTCAGCTGCGCGTCGACGCTGCCGTACCACTTGCGCGTGCCCTTGCGCAGCGTGGCGGAGAACTCCCATGAGTCCGGGCGCCCGTAGGCAATGCCCAGGTCCATGAAACCGCGGTAGTGGGCGATGTCGGGGTTGTCGCCCTTTTCCACGTAGGCGTAGAGCTTGGGCGCGACGCGCCAGTGCCAGTCGTTCTGGTCGCCAAAGTAGAAGGTCGGCTTGACGAAGACCGTATTGATGCTGCGCGAGTCGTCGCCGTTGCGGCCATTGGATTCATGCTCCAGGCCGGCCGCCAGCGACAGCCGGCTGATGGCGTTGTTGCGCACGCCGGTATCCGACAGGTAATAGAACAGGCTGGGCCGGTAGTTGGTGTCGCGGAACGGCTTGGACTGCTCGGACAGGTCCCATAGCGAGAACTGGGTGTAGGCCACGTAGAGGTTGTCGAACAGACGCTTCGACGCCGGATCTTCGCCCTGGAAGAGGCGGTACTTGAAGCTCAGCTGGAACTTGGCGTTGGCCCCGTCATGCGCGCCGACCATGAAATACATCGGGTCATGGAACGATAGCCGGGCGCTGTCGCGCAGGTCGGCCGGAGCGGGTGCGGCAGCGTCGGCGGTGGTGACCGGGGTCACCGGTACGGCGGCTTCGGTGGCCGGCTCCAAGCCGTTCGCTGCCAGCGCCTTGCCGGCAACCGGCGGCTCAGCGGTGGCGGATTCACCGGGCCGCGGCAGGCGGTTCAGCGTCAACAGCACCGGCGCGGCGTCGATGCCGGTGGCATCCAGCCGCACCTGGCCGCGCAGGGCCGGCGGCAGCGCCACCGTGTAGCGGATCGCGCGGTGCTCGCCGCGGCGCAGGTTGACCACGGCCGGGCCCGAGACTTCGCGCCACAGCACCAGCCGCACCGGCGCCTGCAGGTCGCCCGAGGCGGTCACTTCGAGCGTGTCGGGAATACGGTAGCGGCGCGTGGCGTCGTCGGCGCTGACCACCAGCGTCAGCGTGAGCGGCTGGTTGCCGTCGATCACGCGCGGCGGCTGCAACAGCGCCACGCCGGCGTGGCCGGCGAGGGGGCAGGCCAGCATCAGCGACAGGCAGAGCGGGGCAACGGCGCGGCCGGCGGGCGCGAGCCGGCGCCGGCGGGGGAGGGTAATACGGGACATGGCTTGCGGGCACCGCGCCGCCATGTGACGGCAACGCGGCTAGGGAAAATGCGGACCCGCAAAGACTACCACGCACCCATCGGAGGGTTGTGACGAATTGTACGCTGCACTTGATGCGTGACGCGTACCGGACTTAGCGGTTGGCGCGGCGCTTGACGCAATCGACATAGTGGTCGCCGTCGGGCGGCTGGCCGGTGCGCTGTGCCTGCCACAGCATTTCGCCCAGGCATTCCATCACCTGGTGCTGCGCTTCGTGCGGGGAATCCAGGCGGCGTGCCAGCGCCTCATAGGCCTGGCGGATGCCGCGCGGCTGGTCGACCGAGACCTGCTCGGAGATCGACAGGTGCATCGACAGGTGCAGGAAGGGGTTGGTCTGGCCTTGCTCGGGTGTGTAGTCCTGCGACAGCGCACCTTCGGTGTCGCGCAGCAGGCCGTGGTACTCGGGGTGCTCGCCGATCCAGTCTACAGCGATGGCTTCCAGCGGGGTCAGCACGCCGCCTGTGAGCTGCTTCTGCCAGGCATCGCAGAAGAACCGGCGGACTTCTTCTCGTGAGGGATTAAACATGGTGGCGACATTGTAAACGAGGGCCGCGGCCCGCGCTGGCGGTCCGGTTGCTGCAGACGGCGCCAAGTAGAATGCGGGATCGCCGACTTCCCGCCCGCCCGATGACCGCTTCCGCCCAAACCGCCCCGGACCATGCCCGCGACAAGCTGGCCGGCGTGCTGCTGATCGCGCTGTCGGCCAGCGCCTTTGGCGCCATGGCGATCTTCGCGCGCTTTGCCTACGCGGCCGGCGCGGATGTCTACGGGCTGCTGCTGGTGCGCTTCGTGCTGGCCGCCGCGGCACTGGCCTGGGTGATGCGCACGCGCGGCATCGGCCTGCCGCCGTGGCGCCGCGTGCTGGCGCTGGCGGCGATGGGCGGCATCGGCTATGTCGGCCAGTCGTTCTGCTTCTTCAGCGCACTCAACCATGCGCAGGCCAGCCTGGTGGCGCTGCTGCTGTACCTGTACCCGCTGTTCGTGACGATCCTGGCGGCCATCTTCCTGAAGGAGCGGCTGACCACCGCCGCGGTGATCGCGCTGGTGCTGTGCTCGGTCGGCGCCGGCCTGACCGTCGGCGGCGGCGAGGGCTCGCCGCTGGGGATCGCGCTGGGGCTGGCGGCGGCGGTGATCTACTCGGTCTATATCATCGTCGGCGCGCGCGTGACCGCTGGCGTCAACCCGATTGCCACCACCACGGTGATCTGCACCGCGGCGGCGCTGGTCTACGGCGCCGTCGGCCTGCTGCGGATGGGGGCGGGCGCGCCGCCGCAGTTCCCGGCCACTGCCGGCGGCTGGCTGGCGCTGGCGGGCATCGCGCTGCTGTCGACGGTGCTGGCGATCCTGACCTTCTTCGCCGGCCTGCAGCGACTGGGCGCGGCGCAGGCGTCGATGCTGTCGACGCTGGAGCCGGTGGTCACCGTGTTGCTGGCGGCGCTGCTGCTGGGCGAGCATATCGGCACGGCGCAGGCCGTGGGCGGCGGGCTGATCCTGGCTGGCGTGCTGTGGCTGACCCGCAGGGGCAGTGCGCCGGCGCCGGCCCGCGCCGATATGCAAGGGAATTGAACGGGTTGCTCAAAGGCGCTGTCGTGGCGCGCACAAAGCGTTGGGTACAATCGCCCCTTCCCTCAAATCCCGTACAGGAAAGAAGCGCATGTCCCAGATCGACAACGCCGCGCTGGCGCAGCTGTTCACCGAAGCCCGCACGCACAACGTGTGGCAGGACCGCCACGTGGACGACGCCGTGCTGCACCAGATCTATGAAGCGATGAAGTTCGGCCCGACCGCTGCCAACAGCAGCCCGGCGCGCATCGTGTTCGTCAAGAGCGCTGCCGAGAAGGCGCGCCTGGTGGACTGCGTGTCGGCCGGCAACGTCGACAAGACCCGTTCGGCGCCGGTGACGGCCATCATCGCCTTCGACACCGCCTTCCACGACCAGCTGCCCAAGCTGTTCCCGCATGCCGACGCCCGTTCCTGGTACGCCGGCAACGACGAGAAGATCGCCCGCGACGCGCTGATGAACAGCTCGCTGCAAGGCGGCTACTTCATCCTGGCGGCGCGCGCGCTGGGCCTGGACTGCGGCCCGATGGGCGGCTTCGATGCCGACAAGGTCAACGCAGCCTTCTTCCCCGATGGCAAGTGGCAGGTCAACTTCCTGTGCAACCTGGGCTACGGCGAGGCCGACAAGCTGTTCCCGCGCGGCCCGCGCCTGTCGTTCGACGAAGCCTGCCGCATCGTCTGATCGCGCTGCGCACCATCAAAAACGCGACCCGGCCGTGGTCGCTTTTTTTTGGGGCACGCAGCAGCGCTTCAGGCCGTCCACTCCTGCAGGGGATCGGGATTGCAGGCCAGGTAGCGCTGGGGTTCGGCAATGCCAAGCCGGGCGCGGGCCGCGCCGATGGGTTCGTGCAGCAGCTTTTCATAGTCCTCGCCCAACAGCCAGCGGGCGCGCCGGCCCAGCCGGTAGCCCTCCAGCACGGCCCGCGCAAAGGCCAGCCTGCCGCTCACGCGCAGGCTTTTCAGCGACGCCGCGATGGCGATGAAGGCCCAGCCCTTGCCGCCGGTCTGCGCATAGCTGAATGCCACCAGTGCGGCTTCGCCAAGGCTTTCATCGGCCCGGTAGCCGGTGAGCACATGCCAGATGTCGTGGATGTCGCGGGTACGCCGGCCGAACCACATGTAGGCGTCCTCGATCAACGGTTCCTGGTCCAGGTTCGAGACCTTGGCCAGCCCGTCAGCGCTGTAGCCGGTCTGTTCCAGGAACACGCGATAGGCCGCGCCCACCGTGCCCGGTGCGAACCTGGCCACGTAGGCGGGATCGGACAGGCGCTCCGCCAGCTCGATGCGCTGGTAGACCATGCGCCGCCCGTCGGGCGTGCTCAGCAGCCGGTTGAAGTTGCGGGGCATGGACGGCCCGTTGAGCGCGCGCATGATGCGGAACACCTGCTCCGTGTCGTTGCCGTTCGCCATCAGCTTGCGAACGGCCTGGAACGCGGCGAAGACATTGTGCTTGTAGGGGTTGGAAGCGGTGGTGGTGGCCATGGGCGGGGCTCCGTGGATCAGGCGACCTGCGCCTGGGCCGGCGCGGGGACTTGCAGCCGGGCGGCGGCGTCGCGGACGAAATCGACGCTGGTGTCGATAGCGGTCACCGGCAGCATATGCCCGCCGCTGACCAATGTCAGCGTGGCGCCCGGAACCTTGGCGGCGAGCGCTTCGCCATGCTCGGCAAAATCCAGGATGCGGTCTTCGCGGCCGTAGAGGACACTGACCGGCACGCGCAGCGTGCCGTAGCGGTGCAGCAGCGCCGGCAGGCTCTGCGCGGCGCCGATCAGGTCTTCGGACGCGGCCAGGAAGTGGCGCGGCCGCAGCGCCAGCAGCCCGCCTCCGCGCGTCGGGAAGTCGTCCGGCACCGGGTCCGGGCCGAACACGATGTCCATCACGGCTTCGCGGCGCCGAATCGACATCGGCACCACCAGCGTCCATGCCATCAGCCGGCGCAGCCACGCGCTGGGCACGGTCATGGCCTGGAACACCGGCGAGATCGCCTTGGGCGGGTGCGTGAGCGGCGCGATCAGTGCCAGCCCGCCCACGCGCTCGGGGTGGTGGATGGCCAGTGCCAGCGCAATCGCGCCACCCAGCGAATGGCCCACCACCAGCGGACGCTCCAGGCCAAGCTTGTCGCACAGCGCGGCGAGCGCTGCGGCCTGCGCCGGCAGGTCCGCGGCGCTGCCCGGCGTGCGTATGGAGTGGCCCGCGCCGGGGCGGTCGACGGCGATCACGCGGAAATGCTCGGCAAGCGGCCCGATCATGCCGTAGCCAAAATTCTCAAGCTGGCCGGACAGGCCATGCACCAGCAGCACCGCCGGGCCCTGGCCGCGCTCCACCACGTGCAGCCGCGCGCCGGGCACGTCGACAAAGCGGCCGTGCGGCGGCATGGCGGCTTCGATGCGCCGCGCGGTGCGCCACGTGTACAGATACAGCGACGCGCCCAGCGCCAGGATCAGCCCGATCAGCACCGCGAAAACGGTCAGGACGATGGTCATGATTGCACCTCGCTGGCGGCAACGGCCGGCACCGTGTTGTTGTTGTCGGTGGTGTCCTGGCCGTCCCGGTGCGCCCGGTGTGCCAGGGGAGAGGGAGGCGGGACATCGAACTGCAACACGCCGTCTGCGATGCGCCCGTGCCGGATCGCCAGCAGGTCTTTCAGGTAGTTCTGGTGCACGCGCCATGGCTTGCGATGCCCTTGCCGGGGCAGCACGGTGGCGGCACGCTGCACGTAGCCGGAGGTGAAATCCAGGAACGGGGTCGGCTCAACGTCAGCCGGGGCGCGCGGCACGGCAATGCGGTGGGCGTGGCGATCCATATGACGCAGCAGGCGGCAGACGTACTCGGCCGTGAGGTCGGCCTTGAGCGTCCACGAGGCATTGGTGTACCCGAAGGCCAGCACGAGGTTGGGCACATCGCTCAGCATCATCCCCTTGTAGGCCAGGCATTCGGCGGGGCGGCGCGGCTGGCCGTCCACGGTGAGTGCAATGTCGCCCAGCATGTTCAGCTTGAGGCCGGTGGCCACCACCACGACATCCGCGGCCAGCTTCTTGCCGCTGGCCAGCACGATGCCGTTCTCGGTGAACCGGTCGATGGTGTCGGTCACCACCGATGCGCGCCCGTCGCGGATCGCGCGGAACAGGTCGCCGTCGGGCACCAGGCACAGGCGCTGGTCCCAGGGCCGGTAGCGGGGCGTGAAGTGGGTGCCGACGTCATAGCCCGGCGCCAGTTGCGCTGCCGCCATGCCGATCAGGCGCTGCCTGACGCGGTCCGGCCGGCGCCGCGCCAGCTGGAAGAACATCATGCCCAGCAGCACGTTCTTCCAGCGCGTGGCGGCGTAGGCCAGCCGCTCCGGCAGCACGCGGCGCAGCTTGTGGGCGATGGCGTCCTCGCCGGGGCGCGTCACGATATAGGTGGGAGAGCGCTGCAGCATCGTCACGTGCGCGGCGCTTTTCGCCATGGCCGGCACCAGCGTGACCGCCGTGGCGCCGCTGCCGATCACCACCACGCGCTTGCCGGCATAGTCGAGCGATTCGTCCCAGAACTGCGGATGCACCATGCTGCCGCGGAATTGCGCTTCGCCTGCAAATTCGGGCCGGTGGCCCTCGGCATAGCTGTAATAGCCTGCGCACACATAGAGAAAGCGTGTGCGCAGGCGCAGCCGGCTGTGGTCCGCGCTGCGTTCGGCTTCGACCGTCCAGCAGGCTGCGGCGCTGTCCCATGCCGCGCTGATGACCCGATGGCCGAAGCGGATATGTGACGTGATGCCGGCCTCTTCGGCGGTTTCGCGGATGTAGGCGCGAATCGACGGCCCGTCGGCGATGGCCTTGGCGCCGCGCCAGGGCTTGAAGCGGTAGCCCAGCGTGTACATGTCCGAATCCGAGCGGATGCCCGGGTAGCGGAACAGGTCCCAGGTGCCGCCCATGGCCTCACGCGCCTCCAGGATGGCGTAGCGCTTGCCGGGGCAGCGCATTTGCAGCTGGCGCGCGGCGCCGATGCCGGACAGGCCGGCGCCTACGATCAGGACATCAAGGACTGCGTCATCGGGACTTGAGGCGGTCATGGGGGGATCCGGGCGAGTGGCGCTTCTGACAACATAGATTGTCAGAAGCGATCCGGCAAGGAATCTGACAATAGGGAATGTCATAATGGCGCGCATGACGACCGAGCTCACCCCCGCGCGTCGCTACCGCGGCGCCGAAGCCGAAGAACGACGTGCCCAACGCCGTGTGCAGCTGATTGCCGCGGCCGTGCAGGTCTACGGCGAGCGCGGCTACCAGAACGCCACCGTCAAGGCCGTGTGCGAGGCCGCGGGCCTGACCGAACGGTATTTCTATGAGTCGTTCGCCAACAGCGAGGCCTTGCTGCTGGCATCGTTTCAAACGGTGACCCACCGCTTGCTGCACACCCTCGCCCTGGCGGGCGAGGGGGCCGGAGGCGAGGGCCAGCAACGCGCGCTGGCCATGCTGCGCGCCTATTTCGGGGCGCTGCGGCGCGAGCCGCGTTCAGCGCGGGTGTTCCTGGTGGAAATCCGCGGCGTCAGCAAGCTGGTCGACGGGGCGCTGGCGGATTCGCTGGATGAATTCGGCGGGCTGCTCGCGCAAGCGCTGCTGCCGCCGGGACGCAAGCTCGATCCGTTGCTGACGGCGGGGGTGGCGGGCGGGGTGGTCCACATCGCCCTGCGCTGGATCACGCACGGCTACGCGCCCGAGGTGGAGGTGGTCGCGCGCACCGCGCTACAGCTGGCCCTGGTGCTGGCGCACGAGCCGGACTAGGACACCAGGCCCGGGTTACAGCTGCGGCGCCGGCGTCTTTTCCCTGAACTCGCATAGCGGCTCGATCACGCAGTGCCAGCACTCTGGCTTGCGCGCCTTGCACACGTAGCGGCCGTGCAGGATCAGCCAGTGGTGGGCATCGTGCAGGAACTCATGCGGCACGCACTTGAGCAGCTTCTGCTCGACGATCTGCACGGTCTTGCCCGGCGCCAGCCCGGTGCGGTTCGCTACCCGGAATATATGCGTGTCCACCGCGATGGTGGGCTCGCCGAACGCGGTGTTGAGCACCACGTTGGCGGTCTTGCGGCCCACGCCCGGCAGCGCCTCCAGCGCTTCGCGCTCGGGCGGGACCTTGCCGCCGTGGCGCTCGACCAGGATGCGGCAGGTTTCGATCACATGCTTCGCCTTGGTCTTGTACAGCCCGATGGTCTTGATGTACTCGCTGAGGCCGGCTTCGCCCAGGTCCAGCATCTGGCGTGGGGTATGCGCTACCGGGAACAGCCGCCGCGTGGCCTTGTTGACGCCGACGTCGGTCGCCTGCGCCGACAGCAGCACGGCGATCAGCAGCTCGAACGGCGAGCTGTATTCCAGTTCGGTGGCCGGGGCAGGGTTGGTTTCGCGCAGCGTCTCAAAGATGGCACGGCACTTGGCGGCGTTCATTGTTTTTCTTCCGGGTCGGTATTGGCGTTCTGGTCGGATCCAGGCCTGGCAAGTCCCGCGCGCGCGCGCCGTGCTTCGGCGGCGTCGATCTGGGCCTGCACCGCAGCCGAGACGTTCTCCGTATTGCGCGGCTGCGCGGCCTGCTGCTTCTGCCGGGCGCGTTCGATGGCGGCCTGGATGATGGCGCGCTTGCGTTCCTGCGCGGCGCGCTCGGCATCGTTCTCCGGCGCTTCGGCTTGCACCGCGGCCAGCTTGGCGGCGGCCTTGGCGGCCAGGCGCGCGTCGTTTTCCTCGCGCTCGCGCACCAGCCGCGCATTGCGCGCCAGGTAGCGCGCGTGCGCGGCATCGGCCCTCGCCTGCGACCACGCGGCCCAGCCGGTGCGCGCGCCGGTGACCGGGACCATGTCGATGCAGTCGACCGGGCAGGGCGCCACGCACAGGTCGCAGCCGGTGCACCAGTCAGGGATCACCGTATGCATCTGCTTGGCGGCGCCGGCAATCGCATCGACCGGGCAGGCCTGGATGCAAAGCGTGCAGCCGATGCAAAGGCTCTCGTCGATGCGGGCCACCGCGCGCGGCTGTTCGCTGCCGCGCTCCGGGTCCAGCGGCAGTGGTTCGGTGCCGAGCGCCGCGGCCAGGCGCACGATTCCTTCCGCGCCGCCGGGCGGGCAGCGGTTGCAGGCGGCTTCGCCGCTGGCCATGGCTTCGGCGTAGGGGCGGCAGCCGTTGAAGCCGCATTTTGTGCACTGGGTCTGTGGCAGCAGCGCTTCGATGCGGTCGGCAAGGGACTTGACGGCGGGATTCACGACTACGGGCAGGAAATCAGGGGACAAGACAGGGGACCAAGGCCGGATCAGAACGGTCAAGACACGATATTTACGGGGCGCTGTGAGGGTTTGGCGACATAACAGCCGAACCCGGCGGCGGACAATAGGCCAGCGACCCTGCGGCATCGGGATCTCTGTGGACCCCTGCGAGCCATCGCGCCGCAAGGATTATCCCCGATTTCGCCGGCGGGCAGAAACGGCGATGATGCGCGCACCGCCGGATTGCCGCATTCCGGCCTATGCCATAATCCGCGCAACGATCGACCAGCCACCCCATGTCAACTGAGCCCAAGACCAAACGCGACCCGGAAGGGACGCGCCGACGCATCCTCGCTGCGGCCACCGAGGAATTCGCCAAGGGGGGTCTGGCCGGCGCCCGCGTCGACCAGATTGCCCGGCGCGCGGAAACCAACGAACGCATGCTGTACTACTACTACGGCAGCAAGGAAGGCCTGTTCCTGGCGGTGCTTGAGAAGCAATACGCTAATTTCCGCGCCGACGAGGAGCAGCTGCACCTGGTCGACGAAGACCCGGTCCAGGGCGTGCGCACGCTGGCGCGTTTCGTCTGGGACTGGTATTACGAGCACCCGGAGTTCATCCGCCTGGTCAACAGCGAGAACCTGCACGAGGCCCGGCACCTGAAGAAGTCGGCGCAGCTGCAGCAGCTGATCAACCCGGTGGTGGATGTGCTGGCCGACGTGATCCGGCGCGGGCAGGAACAAGGCGTGTTCCGCGACGATATCGACGTGCCGCAGTTCTACCTGACGATTTCCGCGCTGGGCTACTACGTGCTGTCCAACCGCTATACCATCAGTGCCGTGATCGGCCGCGACGTGGCCTCGCAGCAGGAGCATGAGCGCTTTGCCGAGCTGCACTCGGAAATGCTGCTCAGCTACCTGAAGAAGCACTGAGCATCCCGGCCCGGCCCCGCAAGAAGAAACGCCCGCAATCGCGGGCGTTTTCTTACCTGGTGGCCGAGGCCTGGTGGTACTTGCGGATAAAGTCGCGCAGCTGCGGGTAGATCTCTTCGCGCCAGCGCCGGCCCGAGAAGATGCCGTAGTGGCCGCAGTGTGCCGCGTTCAGGTGCTGCTTGCGGGTTTTCGGGATGCCGGCGCACAGGTCGTGCGCCGCGGCGGTCTGGCCCGCGCCCGAGATGTCGTCCAGTTCGCCCTCGACGGTCATCAGCGCGGTGCTCTTGATGTCCTGCGGCCGCACCGGATTGCCGTCGATGGCCCAGGTGCCGTTGGCCAGGCGGAATTCCTGGAACACCTCGCGGATGGTGTCGAGGTAGTACTCGGCGGCCATGTCGAGCACCGCGTTGTATTCGTCGTAGAAGCGCACGTGGGCTTCGGCGTCATCCGCATCGCCCTCGACCAGGCTCAGGTAGAAGTCATAGTGCGAGGAAAGGTGCCGGTCCGGGTTCATCGCCACGAAACCGGCATGCTGCAAAAAGCCCGGGTAGACGCGGCGGCCGTGGCCGGGGTAGTTGGCCGGCACGGTGTAGATGACGTTGTTCTCGAACCACTCGAACGACTTGTTGGTCGCCAGCGAGTTGACCGCGGTGGGGCTCTTGCGGGCGTCGATCGGGCCGCCCATCATGGTCATGGTGCGCGGCGTCTTCTCGCCGGCCGAGGCCATCAGCGAGATCGCGGCCAGCACCGGCACGGTGGGCTGGCATACCGAGATCACATGCAGGTTCTCGGCGCCGATATGGCGGATGAATTCCTGGATGTAGTAGATGTAGTCCGACAGGTGGAACGCGCCTTCCTCGACCGGCACCATGCGTGCGTCGATCCAGTCGGTGACGTAGACCTTGTGGTCCTGCAGCAGCGTGCGCACCGTGTCGCGCAGCAGCGTGGCATGGTGGCCCGACAGCGGCGCGGCCACCAGCACCACCGGCTCATCCTTGAGCAGCTTGATGGTCTCCGGGTCGTCGGCATAGCGCTTGAAGCGCACCAGCTTGCAGAACGGCTTTTCAAGCACGGTCTGCTCGACAATGGGGATGTCGCGCCCGTTGGAGCGCACCGACTTGATGTCGAATGCCGGCTTTTCGTATTCCTTGCCGAGCCGGTACAGCAGTTCATAGCCGGCAGCCAGGCGGGGTGCGCCGGGAACCAGCGAGAGCGGGCTGAGGGGGTTGGTGAAGGTCTTGGCGGTCGCCTGGGCCCACGCGGTCAGCGGGTGCAGGATCGAGCGCTGGAACTCATGCAATTGGTAGAGCATGCCTTTTCTGCCTGGGTCTAGCTAAGAGGTACGTACTACCAAGTACTAATGTACTGACAATACACCGGGGGATCGTGGCGCCGATTATGCCTTTAACCGAACGACCGTGCTAACGATCTTGCTCTGCAGCATATACCTTAAAGTACATCCGTTGCTGCGGAAAACAATAAGGTAAAAGGCTGATTTCTTGATGACATTGGCTGATAAATCGTAAACAAATGCAAAAAGCGGCCGAAGCCGCTTTTTGTGCATTGCTTTGTGACGCTTGCGCCAGTCGCCACCTGTTGCGGGATGGCGATTGCAAAAGCCTTTTACATCACAGCTGCGATCGCATCGACGACGGCGTCGATGTTGCGGCTGTTCAGCGCGGCCACGCAGATGCGGCCGGTGCCGACGGCGTAGATGCCATGCTCGTTGCGCAGGCGGTCCACCTGGGCCGAGGTCAGGCCCGAGTACGAGAACATGCCGCGCTGCGCCTTGACGAAGGAGAAGTCGCCCGGCACGCCCTTGGCGGCCAGCTTGTCGACCAGCGCATGGCGCATCAGCTTGATGCGGTCGCGCATCTCGGCCAGCTCTTCTTCCCACATGGCGCGCAGTTCCGGGCTGTTCAGCACGGTCGCGACCACGGTGCCGCCGTGCGTCGGCGGGTTGGAGTAGTTGGTGCGGATCACGCGCTTGACCTGCGACATCACGCGCTGCGCTTCTTCCTTGCTGGTGGTGACGATCGACAGCGCGCCGACGCGCTCGCCGTACAGCGAGAAGCTCTTCGAGAACGAGCTCGACACGAAGAAGGGCAGTCCGGAGTCCGCGAACAGGCGCACGGCGGCGCCGTCCGGGTCGATGCCGTCGGCAAAGCCCTGGTAGGCCATGTCCAGGAACGGGATCAGGTTGCGTTCCTTGACCAGTTCCACCACCTGCTTCCACTGCTCGGGCGACAGGTCCACGCCGGTCGGGTTGTGGCAGCAGGCGTGCAGCACGACGATGGTGTTGGCCGGGAACGATTTCAGCGATTCCACCATGCCGGCAAAGTTCAGGCCGTGGCTGGGGGCGTCGTAGTAGGCATAGTTGACCACCGGGAAGCCGGCGGATTCGAACAGTGCGCGGTGGTTTTCCCAGCTCGGGTCGCTGATGGCGACCTTGGCGTCCGGATACAGGCGTTTCAGGAAGTCGGCGCCGATCTTCAGCGCGCCGGTGCCGCCGAGTGCCTGGGCCGTCACCACGCGGCCTTCCGTGATCAGCGGCGATTCCTTGCCGAACAGCAGCGTCTGCACGGCCTGGTCATAGGCGGCAATGCCTTCGATCGGCAGGTAGCCACGCGGCGTGGCGGTGGTCAGACGTGCCTTTTCTGCCTCCTGGACGGCGCGCAGCAGGGGGATTTTCCCTTCGTCGGTGAAGTACACGCCAACGCCCAGGTTGACCTTGGTCGGGCGGGTATCGGCATTGAAGGCTTCGTTGAGGCCCAGGATCGGGTCGCGCGGGGCCATCTCGACGGCAGAAAACAAACTCATTTGGAATCTCGTGGTCGGCTATGTAAGAAAACGGGAAGGCGTAGAATGCTTCGGACTGCGCTGGGGGCTGACAGGCCCCCGTGACGCTTCCGGCTTGAAGCGGGGGCTGGCAACCCCAAGATTCTAGCGTATTCGCCCCGTATTCCTGAGGTATTTCCCTAATTCCGCCCGTAAATTCGCCCCCTATGTCGAACCTTGCAGAAGCCGCGCCGGCCCTGGACGAAGACAAATTCGTCACATTCCCCGGCTCCCCGTTCCAGCTCTACCAGCCGTTCCCGCCCGCCGGCGACCAGCCGGAGGCCATCCGGCAACTGGTGGAGGGGGTCGAGGACGGCCTGTCGTTCCAGACGCTGCTGGGGGTGACGGGTTCGGGCAAGACCTTCACCATGGCCAATGTGATCGCCCGGATGGGACGGCCGGCGATCGTGTTCGCGCCCAACAAGACGCTGGCGGCCCAGCTCTACGCCGAGTTTCGCGAGTTCTTCCCGCGCAACGCGGTCGAGTACTTCGTCAGCTACTACGATTACTACCAGCCCGAGGCCTACGTCCCGCAGCGCGACCTGTTTATCGAGAAGGACTCGTCGATCAACGAGCATATCGAGCAGATGCGGCTGTCGGCGACCAAGAGCCTGCTGGAGCGCCGCGACACGATCATCGTGGCGACCGTCTCTGCGATCTATGGTATCGGCAACCCGACCGAATACCACCAGATGATTCTCACCTTGCGGGCCGGCGACAAGATCAGCCAGCGCGATGTGATCGCGCGCCTGATCGCGATGCAGTACACCCGCAACGAGACCGATTTCCAGCGCGGCACCTTCCGCGTGCGCGGCGACACCATCGACATCTTCCCGGCCGAGCATGCCGAGATGGCGGTGCGGCTGGAGATGTTCGACGACGAAGTCGAGTCGCTGCAGTTCTTCGACCCGCTGACTGGCCGCGTGCGCCAGAAGATCCCGCGCTTCACGGTCTATCCGTCGAGCCACTATGTGACCCCGCGCGAGACCGTGCTGCGCGCGATCGAGGCGATCAAGTCGGAGCTGCGCGAGCGGCTGGAGTTCTTCCACAAGGAAAACCGGCTGGTGGAGGCGCAGCGGCTTGAGCAGCGCACCCGCTTCGACCTGGAAATGCTGTCCGAGCTGGGCTTCTGCAAGGGCATCGAGAACTATTCGCGGCACCTGTCCGGCGCGAAGCCGGGCGAGCCGCCGCCGACGCTGGTCGACTACCTGCCGCCCGACGCGCTGATGTTCCTGGACGAGTCGCACGTGCTGATCGGCCAGCTCAACGGCATGTACAACGGCGACCGCGCGCGCAAGACCACGCTGGTGGAGTACGGCTTCCGGCTGCCCTCGGCGCTGGACAACCGGCCGCTGAAGTTCGACGAATTCGAGCGCAAGATGCGCCAGGTGATGTTTGTTTCGGCCACGCCGGCGCAGTTCGAGCAGGACAATGCCGGGCAGGTGGTGGAGCAGGTGGTGCGTCCGACCGGGCTGGTCGATCCCATCATCATGGTGCGCCCGGCGACCACGCAGGTGGATGACCTGCTATCGGAAATCCACGCCCGCGTGGAGGTTGGCGAACGCGTGCTGGTGACCACGCTGACCAAGCGCATGGCCGAGCAGCTGACCGAGTTCCTGTCCGAGAACGGCGTCAAGGTGCGCTACCTGCACTCGGACATCGACACGGTCGAGCGCGTGGAGATCATCCGCGACCTGCGCCTGGGCACCTTCGACGTGCTGGTGGGCATCAACCTGCTGCGCGAAGGCCTGGATATTCCCGAGGTGTCGCTGGTGGCGATCCTCGATGCGGACAAGGAAGGCTTCCTGCGCGCCGAGCGCTCGCTGATCCAGACCATCGGGCGCGCCGCGCGCAACGTCAACGGTACCGCGATCCTGTACGCGGACCGCATGACCGAGTCGATGAAGAAGGCGATTGGAGAGACCGAGCGCCGCCGTGCCAAGCAGATCGCCTTCAATGAGGCCAACGGCATCACGCCGCGCGGCGTGGTCAAGCGCATCAAGGACATTATCGACGGCGTCTATAGCGTCAACGATGCCAGGGCCGAGCTGCTGGCGGCGCAGGAGCAGGCCCGCTACGAGGACATGAGCGAGAAGCAGGTCTCCAAGGAAATCAGGCGTTTGGAGAAGCTCATGCTCGATCACGCCCGCAACCTGGAGTTCGAGCAGGCGGCGCAGGTGCGCGACCAGCTGGCCAAGCTCAAGGCGCAGGTGTTCGGCGCCAGCGGAGAGGGCGCGCTGCCGCCTGCCTGATACGCCGCACCGCCACGCGCGCTTCGCCTATAGTGAAATTCGCGGCGGCGCCGGTCATGAAGGGTGAAAGCGCGAAGGCTGCCGCGAAGGAGGCAAGATGGAACGCCAGTTTGAATACGGCGGCTACGCGGTCGTGGTCAGTGCGGTTCCCAATGCCGCCGGCGGGTTTGCGGCGCAGATGCGCATCGCCGATGCCTTCGGCGAGCCATCCGGCCCCAGCTACGAGGCGATTGCGGGCGACGCGCCCACGCCCGAAGGGGCCATCGCCCTGGCGGAGGCCGGCGCCATGCGCGCGATCGACGCCGGCGAGGTCAACTAGCCAGGCATCACCCATTTTCCGTGGAGAACCACAATGAGCGATATCGGTGAATGGAAGAAGAAGGTCTATGAAACCCACGAGGTGCAGGTCCAGGTCAAACAGCGCTCACAGAGCGAATGGTCCTACACCGTGCGCGTCTGCCGCCCCGGCACCAATATCCGCGCCGCCGGCACGCTGACCGAGACCTCGCGCATCACCGAGCACTACAAATCGCGCGAGGCCGCGGAAGTGGCCGGGTTTGCGCACGGCGAGCGGCTGGCCAAGCAGCTGGCCTGAAGGGCTGCGGGTAGAATTGCGGCTGTCCGGCCGGCGGCCCTGCCGTGTGCCGGTGCGCCCGCCGTTCCACTCCCGCCAAGCCGTGATCCGATGAAGACATACGCCATCCTGATGTGTTGCATGGGGAACATCTGCCGTTCCCCGACGGCGGAGGGCGTGCTGCGCGCCAAGCTGGCTGCGGCGGGGCTGGACGCACTGGTGGAACTGGATTCGGCGGGCACGCATGAATACCACCTGGGCCGCGCGCCCGATCCCCGCACCCAGCGCCACGCGCTGCAGCGCGGCTATGACCTGTCCGCGCTGCGCGCGCGCAAGGTCGGCCTGCCTGACTTCGACCGCTTCGACCTGATCCTGGCGATGGACCGCGAGAACCTGGCCGGCCTGGCGCGGCTGCGCCCCGATGCCGGCGCCAAGCTGCGCCTGCTGATGAGCTTCGCCACCCGCCACGACGCCGACGAGGTGCCGGACCCCTACTACGGCGAAGGCGATGGCTTCGAGCGCGTGCTCGACTACATCGAAGATGCCTGCGACGGCCTGGTGGCCGAGTTGCGCCAGCGCCTGCAAGGCAACGCCGGCTGATCCCGGCGCCCGCTCCATCGTCCTTTCTGCGGCCCGCGCCGCGACGCCTCCAGCGCCGCGGCCGGCGGACCGATCCCACGAGAATCCATGCTTCGCAAACTGTTCCGCAAATGGCGCGAATCGCGCAATGCAAGCCTGCAGCTCGACGCCATCCTGGCCGCTGCCGATCCTGAGGCGCCGCTGGCCGAGCGCAACGGCTGGCTGATCGAGTTGGGCTTCTGGATCCGCCGCGATGGCGGGCTGGGCGCCGATGCTGACAGCCAGGAACCTGGCACGGACCGCCGCCACCCCGAGCATGTGCGGCTGCGCTACCTGCTGCAGGTGCTGGAGCGGCATCCCGACTGGGCCGGGCGTTTCGCCCTGACGGTGCGCAGCCTGGTGCGCGAGAACGACCCCACCGGACTGTTCTGCGATACCGGCGTGGCCCTGCACCCGGGCTTCGTCAGCGAGATGGTGGGCCGGCTGCAGAACCGCTTCCTGCCGCCGCCGCCCAACCGCAGCGACATGGCGGGGCTGTTTGCGCTGGTGTTCGTCGGGGATGAGGACGCGGAGTGGGTCGAGGCCATCGACGATGGGCTGCTGGCGCGGCTGGCGCGCGTGCTGCAGGCCGGCAGCGCCGGGGGCGAAGCGGCGGGCATGGCGCACTATCGCGATGCGCTGGGCCAGACGCTGGCCACCAGCATCGCGGTGCTGGTCAGCCAGGTGCGCGCCACCGGCCTGAGTCAGGCGATCCGTTCGCGCCTGGCCGGGCGCGTGGAAGAGACACCGTTCTTCCGCCTGGACGAGGCCATCCAGGCCTTGCGTGAAGAGGGCCTGCGCCATGACGACAACAGCTTTGGCCACCGCCTGAACTACTTCCGCGCGCTGCTGGACGGCTGCCATGCCGCGATCCGCCAGGTGTATGAGGACCTGGAAGAGAACGGCGTGTCGGTCGAGGTGGTGTTCCAGATCGAGCGCATGAAGGTGCAGCTCAGCCGCATCGAGCTGCTGCTGGCGGCCTGGGTCGAGCCCCGCCGGCCCGGCATGCATGCGCACCTGGTGGCGGAGCTGATCCGATCGACCCAGGCCCGGCGCAGCATCTCGCACCTGGCCGGCACCTCGTTCGCGCAGCTGGCGCGCAAGGTGGTGGAGCGCTCGGCCGAGACCGGCGAGCACTACATCACGCGCGACCGCAAGGAATACGCCGAGCTGGTGCGCGCCGCGGCCGGCGGCGGCCTGGTCTCGGTCGCCACCGTGTACCTGAAGTTCCTGATCTACGGCCTGCACCTGGACAAGTTCAGTGAAGGGTTGCTGGCCTCGCTCAACTACGCCGGCAGCTTCCTGGCCATCCACTTTGCGCACTTCACGCTGGCGACCAAGCAGCCGGCCATGACCGGGCCGGCGCTGGCGCACCGGCTGGACGGGGCAGGGCGGCCGGAAGGGCGCGAGATATTCGTCGACGACACCATTGCCATGATCCGCTCCAACGCGGCGGCGATCGTCGGCAACCTGGCGGTGGTGTTCCCGGTGGCGCTGGGGATCCAGTGGCTGGCGCACAAACTGCTCGGCGCCAACCTGATCACGCCGGCCAAGGCGATTGCCACCATCGAGTCGTTCTCGATCCTGGGCCCGACGCCGCTCTATGCCGCCTTCACCGGCGTGCTGCTGTGGCTGTCCAGCCTGATTGCCGGCTGGGCCGACAACTGGTTCGCGCTGCATCGCGTGCACGACGTGATGGCCTACAACCGGCGCCTCCAGTACGTGCTGGGTGCGCGCGGCGCCACCCGTCTGGCGGATTTCTGGAAGCGCAACCTGTCGGGCATAGCCGCCAACGTGTCGCTGGGCCTGCTGCTGGGGCTGGGGCCGGAAATCCTGAGCTTCTTCGGGCCCCATATGGAAGTGCGCCATGTGACGCTGTCGACGGGCTCGGTCGGCGCCGCCATCGGCGTGCTGGGGCTGGATGCACTGCGCATGCCGTCGCTGTGGCTGGCGGTGGCGGGCATTGCGCTGATGGGGATGCTGAACGTGGCGGTGAGCTTCGCGCTGGCGTTCAATATGGCGCTGCGGTCACGCAACCTGCGGCGCGTGGACCGCGCCGAACTGAGCGCGGCCGTGCGGCGGCGCATCCTGAAGCACCCGTTGTCGCTGGTGATTCCGCCGCGCGCGGCAGGCCCGGAGACGGCCGCGGGCGGGCGCGAAGCGTGATCGGGGCGTGGTGCGCTGCGGCAGGGGTAGTTGACTGAATTAGTCGGGTACCTTTATACTTGACGGAAACGATCAAGTATTAGCTTCACCCCCAGAGCCCTGCACCATGAGACTGACCACCAAAGGCCGCTTCGCGGTCACTGCGATGATCGACCTGGCCATGCGCCAGGACCAGGGACCGGTCACGCTCGCCGGCATCAGCCAGCGGCAAAAGATCTCGCTGTCCTACCTGGAGCAGCTGTTTGGCAAGCTGCGCCGGCACGAGATCGTCGAAAGCGTGCGCGGCCCGGGCGGCGGCTACAGTCTGGCGCGCAAGGCCGAAGACGTCACCGTGGCGGACATCATCATCGCCGTGGACGAGCCCCTGGATGCCACCCAGTGCGGCGGCAAGGGCAATTGTAACGGAGATGACGGCTCCGGGCGCTGCATGACCCACGAACTGTGGGCCACGCTGAACCAGAAGATGGTCGAGTACCTCGACTCCGTTTCCCTCAAGAACCTGGTGGACCAGCAGCGCGAGCGCCAGCCGGCCGTGCTGCACGACATGCGCGAGGACGCCGCGCAGCCGGTCGCGGCCGCTGCGCGCGGCAAGGCCGACAAGCAGGAAAAGCCGGTCCGGGCCAGAATGGTGAATTCAGTTTTCAGCCTGGCGCAGTCCTGAGCGCGCCCAGGCAACGACAGCAAAACAGCGATCAGCGGTCCCTAACAAGGCAGTCATAACGATGAGCACCCCACATTTCCCCATCTACATGGATTACTCGGCCACCACGCCGGTGGACCCGCGCGTGGCGGACAAGATGATTCCGTACCTGCGCGAGCAGTTCGGCAACCCGGCCTCGCGCAGCCACGCGTACGGCTGGGAAGCGGAGCGCGCGGTGGAAGAAGCACGTGAGCAGGTGGCCGCACTGGTCGGCGCCGACCCGCGCGAGATCGTGTGGACCTCGGGTGCGACCGAATCGAACAACCTGGCGATCAAGGGCGCCGCGAACTTCTATTCGGGCAAGGGCAAGCACATCATCACCCTGAAGACCGAGCACAAGGCCGTGCTCGACACCACGCGCGAGCTGGAGCGCCAGGGCTTTGAAGTGACCTACCTGGACGTGAAGGAAAACGGCCTGCTCGACATGGAAGTGTTCAAGCAGGCGCTGCGCCCGGACACCATCCTGGTGTCGGTGATGCTGGTCAACAACGAGATCGGCGTGATCCAGGACGTCGCGCAGATCGGCGAGATCTGCCGCGAGAAGGGCATCATCTTCCATTGCGACGCCGCGCAGGCAACCGGCAAGGTGGCGATCGACCTGGGCAAGCTGAAGTGCGACCTGATGTCGTTCTCGGCCCACAAGACCTACGGCCCCAAGGGCATCGGCGCGCTGTACGTGCGCCGCAAGCCGCGCGTGCGCATCGAGGCGCAGATGCACGGCGGCGGCCATGAGCGCGGCATGCGCTCGGGCACGCTGGCCACGCACCAGATCGTCGGCATGGGCGAAGCCTTCCGCATCGCCCGCGAAGAGATGGCGACCGAGAACGAACGCATCCGCATGCTGCGCGACCGCCTGTGGAACGGCCTGTCGGACATGGAAGAGGTCTACCTGAACGGCGACCTGGAACAGCGCGTGCCGCACAACCTGAATGTCAGCTTCAACTTCGTCGAAGGCGAGTCGCTGATCATGGCGATCAAGGACGTGGCGGTGTCGTCGGGTTCGGCCTGCACCTCGGCCTCGCTGGAGCCGTCGTATGTGCTGCGCGCCCTGGGCCGCAACGACGAACTGGCGCACAGCTCGATCCGCTTCACGGTGGGCCGCTTCACCACCGAGCAGGAGATCGACTACACCATCGAACTGCTCAAGAGCAAGATCGGCAAGCTGCGCGACCTGTCGCCGCTGTGGGAAATGTTCAAGGACGGCGTCGATTTGAATTCGATCCAGTGGGCCGCGCACTGACGCGCCCGCACAGATCATCAGAACAAAACGCAATACCCCCGCAAAGATACGCAAGAGGTAAGCAAAATGTCATACAGCACCAAGGTTCTCGATCACTATGAAAACCCCCGCAACGTCGGTTCGTTCGACAAGAACGACGATGCGGTCGGCACCGGCATGGTCGGTGCGCCGGCCTGCGGCGACGTGATGAAGCTGCAGATCAAGGTCAACGAGGCGGGCGTGATCGAAGACGCCAAGTTCAAGACCTACGGCTGCGGCTCGGCCATTGCCTCGTCCTCGCTCGTGACCGAGTGGGTCAAGGGCAAGACCGTGGACCAGGCGCTGGAGATCAAGAACACCCAGATCGCCGAAGAACTGGCGCTGCCGCCGGTGAAGATCCACTGCTCGATCCTGGCCGAAGACGCGATCAAGGCCGCCGTCGAAGACTACAAGAAGAAGCACGGCGCCGAGCAGAAGGCTGCCTGATTCTGTCGCACTGACCACGGCATCGACGAAGGAAGACGCAACGATGATCACCATGACCGAGAAGGCGGCCAAGCATGTGGCCCGCTACCTGGAACGCCGCGGCAAGGGCGTGGGCCTGCGCCTGGGCGTGAAGACCACCGGCTGCTCGGGCCTGGCCTACAAGCTGGAATACGTCGACGAGCTGCTGCCGGAAGACGCGGTGTTCGAATCGCACGGCATCAAGGTCATCGTCGACGCCAAGAGCCTGCCGTATATCGACGGCACCGAACTCGACTACGCACGTGAAGGGTTGAACGAAGGTTTCCGCTTCAACAACCCCAACGTCAAGGACGAGTGCGGCTGCGGCGAGTCCTTCACGGTCTGAGGCGCGCCAGCGCAAGCAAGCCCCGGTGGAGCGCAGCATCGTCGGGTTCCGCCGGGACGAGGAAGGCCACTGGGTGGCCGAACTCGAATGCGGGCACGGCCAGCATATGCGGCACGACCCGCCATGGCAGTCGCGGCCATGGACGCAAAGCGAACAGGGCCGCCACTGCCATGATCGGCATGCGGGTGAACTGCCTGAAGTGCGACCGCAACGAACCGCCGGCCGAGTGGGCACGCAAGCCCGCCTGAGCGGCACCGTGGCGGCAATGGACAAAGGGGCGGCGCGGCCGCTCTTTTTTCTTGGGGAAGCAGTTGAAAGACGATTTTTTTGCGCTGTTCGGCCTGCCGGCGCAGTACGGCGTCGATGACGCCGCGCTGGATGCGGCGTACCGCACCGTGCAGTCGCAGGCGCATCCGGACCGCTTTGCCAAGGCGGGCGACGCCGAGCGCCGCGTGGCCATGCAATGGGCCGCGCATGCCAATGAAGCCTACCGTACGCTGCGCCAGCCGTTGCGGCGCGCGACCTACCTGCTGAAGCTGCGCGGCGTCGATGTGCAGGCCGAGAACAACACGGCCATGACTCCGGCCTTCCTGATGCAGCAGATGGAATGGCGCGAAGCGCTGCAGGAAGCGGTGGAGGAGCGCGCAGTGGACCGGCTCGATGCGCTGCTGCGCGAGCTGCGCCAGGAAAAGCGTGAGCGCCACGAAGCACTGGGCGCGTTGCTGGATTCCGGCGACAACGAGGCGGCTGGCGGCGCGGTGCGGCAACTGATGTTTATCGAGAAGATCGAGCACGATACCAGCGAGGCCATCGACCGGCTGGAACACTGACCGGCACGTTTGCCGGGGCCGTGACACAATGGCGCCCGGCGCGAAAACCGCTCCCCAATGCCACCCGCATGGCGGTTTCCACTGCCGCACAAGACAGCAAAGAAATACCATGGCACTGCTCCAGATTTCCGAACCCGGCATGTCGCCGGCGCCCCACCAACGCCGCCTGGCCGTCGGCATCGACCTCGGCACCACCAATTCGCTGGTGGCCGCGGTGCGTAGCAGCATTCCCGAAGTGCTGGGCGACGAGCGCGGCCGCGCGCTGCTGCCGTCGGTCGTGCGCTACCTGCCGGACCGTACCGCCCATATCGGCTACCGGGCCCAGGAAGAAGCGGTGCGCGACCCCAAGAACACCATCGTCTCGGTCAAGCGCTTCATGGGCCGCGGCCTGCGCGACGTGGCCAATATCGAGCACAGCCCGTATGACTTTGTCGACGCGCCGGGCATGCTGCAGATCAAGACCGCCGCCGGCGTAAAGAGCCCGGTGGAGATCTCGGCCGAGATCCTGGCCACGCTGCGCCAGCGCGCTGAAGACACGCTGGGCGACGACCTGGTCGGCGCCGTCATCACGGTGCCGGCCTACTTCGACGAGGCCCAGCGCCAGGCGACCAAGGACGCCGCGCGCCTGGCCGGCCTGGAAGTGCTGCGCCTGCTCAACGAGCCCACTGCCGCGGCCATTGCCTACGGCCTGGACAATGCCTCGGAAGGCATCTACGCGGTTTACGACCTGGGCGGCGGCACCTTCGATATCTCGGTGCTCAAGCTCACGCAGGGCGTGTTCGAGGTGCTGGCCACCGGCGGCGACTCGGCCCTCGGCGGCGATGACTTCGACCAGCGCCTGCTGTGCTGGATCGTCGAGCAGGCCAGCCTGCAGCCGCTATCGGCGCAGGACATGCGCCTGCTGATGGTGCGTGCGCGCGCGGCCAAGGAAGCGCTGTCGGAAAGCGACAGCACCGTGATCGACGCCGTGCTGGAGTCCGGCGAGATCGTCCACCTGACGCTGACTGTCGAGATCTTCGACCAGGTCACCGCGCACCTGGTGCAGAAGACCCTGGTGCCGGTGCGCAAGGCGCTGCGCGACGCGGGCGTCGCGCCCGACGAGGTCAAGGGCGTGGTGCTGGTCGGCGGCGCCACGCGCATGCCGTCGATCCGCAAGGCCGTGGGCGACTACTTCGGCCAGACCCCGCTGACCAACCTCGACCCGGACCGCGTGGTGGCGCTGGGCGCCGCGATGCAGGCCAACCTGCTGGCCGGCAACCATGCCCCGGGCGAAGACTGGCTGCTGCTCGACGTGATCCCGCTGTCGCTGGGCGTTGAGACCATGGGCGGCCTGGTCGAGAAGATCATCCCGCGCAACAGCACCATCCCGGTGGCGCGCGCGCAGGAATTCACCACCTTCAAGGATGGCCAGACCGCGATGGCGATCCACGTGCTGCAGGGCGAGCGCGAGCTGGCCAGCGACTGCCGCTCGCTGGCGCGCTTCGAGCTGCGCGGCATCCCGCCGATGGTGGCGGGCGCGGCGCGCATCCGCGTGACCTACCAGGTCGATGCCGACGGCCTGCTGTCGGTGACCGCGCGCGAAACGCATTCGGGTGTGGAAGCCTCGGTCACGGTCAAGCCGTCGTACGGCCTGGCCGACGACGATATCGCGCGCATGCTGCAGGAAAGCTTCCGCGAGGCCGAGCACGACATGAAGAGCCGCGCGCTGGCCGAAGAGCGCGTGGAAGCCGACCGGCTGGTCGAGGCCACGCAGCGCGCGCTGGAAACCGATGGCGACCTGCTGTCGGCGGAAGAGCGCACCGCGGTCGAGGCGCTGATGGCTACGGTGCGCGAGATCGCCACCGGCGAAGACCACCACGCCATCCACGCCGCGGTGGAGAAGCTGTCGCACGGTACCGACGAATTCGCCGCGCGCCGCATGGACCGTTCGATCAAGAGCGCGCTGGCCGGGCGCAAGGTGCAGGAGCTGGGCTGATCACCGGGCCCGCACCGACATACAGACATCAGGACACCACATGCCACAGATCGTTGTTTTGCCCCACGTTGAATATTGCCCGGAAGGGACGGTGATCGAAGCCGAGAAGGGCGTCAGCGTCTGCGACGCGCTGCTCTCGCACGGCATCGAGATCGAGCATGCGTGCGAGAAGTCGTGCGCCTGCACCACCTGCCACGTGATCGTGCGCGAGGGCTTCAATTCGCTCAACGAAGCCGAGGAGAAGGAAGAAGACCTGCTCGACAAGGCCTGGGGGCTGGAGCCGAATTCGCGGCTGTCGTGCCAGGCCATCGTCGATGATGAAGACCTGACCATCGAAATCCCGAAGTACACCATCAACCACGCCAAGGAAGGCCACTGAGCGGCCGGCAAATCTCAGCGGAGAACAATCCCATGAAGTGGACCGATACCTACGCCATTGCCGAAGCGCTGTATGACAAGTTCCCGGATGTCGATCCGGCGGGCGTGCGCTTCACTGACCTGCGCCGCTGGGTGCTGGAGCTCGACGGCTTTGCCGACGCGCCCGAGCGCTCGGGCGAGAAGATCCTGGAGGCGATCCAGCAGGCCTGGATCCAGGAAGCCGAATAAGCGACGCAGTATCGGGATGGCGACAAAAGGCCGGCAAATTGCCGGCCTTTTGCTTTGCTGCTGCGCGAGAGCCGGATCAGCCCCGCATCAGCGCGCCGTTCTCCAGGTGCACGCGCTCGCCTGGCTGCACGGCGGGGTCTTTCTCGTAGGTGAAGGTGCGGTGGCTGCCGTCATCCATGCGCACGCGCACTTCATAGTGCGTGTCCTTGCTGACGGTCTTCTCGATCTGGTTGCCGGCCACGCCGCCACCCACGGCACCCACCACGGTGCCGACGATGCGGCCATTGCCCTTGCCGACCTGGTTGCCCAGCAGCCCGCCCACCACGGCCCCGCCGAGCGCGCCCAGGCCGCTGGTGTTGGGCTTCTGGGTCTGGATCGGCGTCACCGAGACGATACGGCCGGCGTAGGGGCTGCCCTTGGCAGCCTGGCGCTCGGTGTCGGCACGCTGGCTGGCGCGCGGCTCGCTGTCGCGCTGCGCGGCCTGGCGTGCCGGGGCGGTGCGTGGCGCGGCTTGCGACGAACCGGTGGCATCCTGGCCGGCCGGGCGCTGCTGGCCGTCGTTGTAGACCGGCGGCCGGGTTGTGCTGCCCGGGGCGGGCGCTGCCGTGACCGGCAGCGGCCCTTGCGGGTCTGCCTGCGCACCGGCCTGCGCCGGCAGGTCAGGGCTGGCCTTGCCGATCGGCAGCACGCCAGTGACGGCGGCGACCGCGGTCAGGCTGGCGATCACCACGGCGACGGCTGCCGCACCGACGAGCGGATGCAGCCGGCGTTGCGGCGGCAGCGGGGCAGGGGTGTTGTCGTTCGGGGTGGCTTGGCTTTGCATTGCTATGGCTCCGGTGCGGCGAAGGCCGCGTTGGGATGGAACCAGTGTGGCCGAAGCGGGTGGGGTTTTCCGTTTGTTTTTGTAAATATATGTAGGCGGAAAATATCTTTTATATCAATGCCTTATGGTTGGTTGGGGCGCATATCACGGGGCCAGGCTGTAACATTCGGCGGCTTGGCATGACATTGGCGGCGCCCCAAGGAAAAAGCCCCACCGATTCGGTGGGGCTTCATCTTGCCAAAGCGCTTGCTCAGTCTTCCCGGCGCAGGTGCGGGAACAGGATGACGTCGCGGATATTCGGGCTATCCGTCAGCAGCATCACCAGGCGGTCGATGCCGATGCCGCAGCCGCCCGTCGGGGGCATGCCGTATTCCAGCGCGCGGATGTAGTCGGCGTCGAAGTACATGGCTTCTTCATCGCCGGCGTCCTTCTGCTCGACCTGCTTGCGGAAACGGTCGGCCTGGTCCTCGGCATCGTTCAGCTCCGAGAAGCCGTTGGCGATCTCGCGGCCGGTGATGAACAGTTCAAAGCGCTCGGTGATGCCAGGCACCGTGTCCGAGGCGCGTGCCAGCGGCGAGACCTCGACCGGGTAGTCGACGATGAAGGTCGGCTCCCACAGCTGGCTTTCCGCGGTTTCCTCGAACAGCACCAGTTGCAGCGTGCCCAGGCCGGCGTTGAGGAACTGCGGCGCGTTGGTGTTGACGCCGAACTTCTTCAGCTCGGTGCGCAGGAACCCGGCATCGGCCAGTTGCGCATCGGTGTACTGCGGTGCGAACTTCTGGATCGCCTGGCAGATCGTCAGCCGATGGAACGGCTTGGACAGGTCCAGCTCGCGGTCCTGGTAGGTCAGCACGGCACTGCCGCGCGCATCGATCGCGGCCTTGCGGATCAGGTCCTCGGTGAAGTCCATCAGCCAGCGGTAGTCCGTGTAGGCCGCGTAGAACTCCATCATGGTGAACTCGGGGTTGTGGCGCGGGCTCACCCCTTCGTTGCGGAAGTTGCGGTTGATCTCGAACACACGCTCGAAGCCGCCGACGATCAGGCGCTTCAGGTACAGCTCGGGCGCGATGCGCATGAACATCTGCATGTCCAGCGCATTGTGGTGCGTGATGAAGGGCTTGGCCGCGGCGCCGCCCGGGATCGGGTGCAGCATCGGCGTTTCCACTTCCATGAAGCCGGCATCGGCCATATGGCGGCGCAGCGACGAGATCGCATTGGTGCGGGCGCGGAAGGTGTTGCGTGTTTCCGGCGACACGATCAGGTCGACATAGCGCTGGCGGTACTTCATTTCCTGGTCGGCCAGGCCGTGGAACTTGTCCGGCAGCGGACGCAGCGACTTGGACAGCAGGCGCAGCTCGCGCACCTGCACCGACAGCTCGCCCTTGTTGGTGCGGAACAGTTCGCCGCGGGCGCTGATGATGTCGCCCAGGTCCCAGTGCTTGAAGGCCGCGTAGACCTCTTCGCCGACCTTGTCGCGGGTGATGTAGAACTGGATCTGGCCGCTGCCGTCCTGCACCGTGGCAAAGCTGGCCTTGCCCATCACGCGCTTGAGCATCATGCGCCCGGCGATGGCGACCTCGACCGGCGCGGCCTCGAGCGTGGCCTGCTCGGTCTCGGTGTATTGCGCCTGCAGCGCGGCGGCCTGGTGGGTGGGGCGGAAATCGTTGGGGAAGGGCACGCCTTGCTGGCGCAGCGCGGCCAGTTTCTCGCGCCGCTCCGCGATGATCTTGTTCTCGTCGACGGCGGGAGTATCTGCGGCGGCTGGCTTGGCCTGGGCGCGGTTCGGTTCAGTCATGATGTCTTGTCGGATCGGGCGCGCGGCGTGCCGCGCGCGGATTCAGATGGCTTGATGGGTGCGGCTTAGTAGTTGCGGAGATCGTCCAGCTCGGTGCTGCCGAAATCCGGGCGGTGCAGGTAGGCGACGATGCGGCCGGCGGTTTCCTCGGCCGACGCCAGCTGTTCATTGGCTTTCAGCTCGCGGAAGCGCTGCACCTGGGCGAAGTCGGCATTGCGGATGGTGGCCTGCATGCCGGTGTCGATCACGCCCGGGGCCAGCGCCACGGCGCGCACGGTGCGCGGGGCTTCGGCCTGGGCGTACTCGGCGTTGACCGAGCGCATGAACATGTCCAGCCCGGCCTTGCCGGCGCAGTAGGCGCTCCAGCCTTCGACCGGGCGGCGCGCCGCGCCGGAGGAGATCGCCAGCACCTTGCGCGGGCAGTCGAACTTCTCGGTGCGCTCCAGGAACGCCGCGGTCATCGTCATCGGCGCCGCCAGGTTGGTCAGCAGGTGCGGCACCAGGGTTTTCTCCTGCAGGCGCGTGACCGGGCCGATCGGTTCGACCACGCCCGCGTTCAGGATCAGCGTGGCGCTGGTCGGCGGGATGTCGAGCGTATCGAGCACGCTGGCGAGCCAGGTTGCGGCGGGGCCGGCCTGCGACAGGTCCTGCAGGTGCCAGGCCACCGGCACGCCGCTCATGGTGGCGATGCGCTCGAGCTCGCTGTTGCGGCTGCGCGCCACGCAGATCAGTCGGTTGCCCGGCACGAGCAGGGCATTGGTCAGTGCCGCGCCCAGCCCGCGCGAGGCGCCGGTGATGATGTAGAGGTGATTGGCTTCGCTCATGGTGCCCCGGTCGGAAAGGCCGCAGCTGCGGCGGTACAGCGATGATCCAGCGATTGCGGTGATGTTGCTGTGCCGCCGCGGGCGGCCCGGTACGGCCTTACAGTCCCTGCTTGAGGCTGGCCTCGATGAACGGGTCCAGGTCGCCGTCCAGCACCTTCTGGGTGTTGGACATTTCCACGTTGGTGCGCAGGTCCTTGATGCGGCTCTGGTCCAGCACGTAGGAGCGGATCTGGTGGCCCCAGCCCACGTCGGTCTTGCCGGCTTCGAGCTTGTCGGCCTCGGCCTGGCGCTTGCGCATCTCGTGCTCGTACAGGCGCGATTTCAGCATCGACATGGCTTCGGCACGGTTGCGGTGCTGTGAGCGGTCGTTCTGGCACTGCACCACGATTCCGGTAGGGATGTGCGTGATCCGCACGGCCGAATCGGTCTTGTTGATGTGCTGGCCGCCCGCCCCCGAGGCGCGGTAGGTGTCCACGCGCAGGTCCGCCGGGTTGACCTCGACCTCGAACGAATCGTCGACCTCGGGGTAGACGAACACCGACGAGAACGAGGTATGGCGCCCGCCCGACGAATCGAACGGCGACTTGCGCACCAGGCGGTGTACGCCGGTTTCAGTACGCAGGTAGCCGAAGGCGTATTCGCCCTCGATCTTGATGGTCGCGCTCTTGATGCCGGCCACGTCGCCTTCGGACTCTTCCAGCACCTCGGCCTTGAAGCCCTTGCGCTCGCAGTACTTCAGGTACTGGCGCAGCAGCATCGAGGCCCAGTCGCACGCTTCGGTGCCGCCAGCGCCGGCCTGGATGTCGATAAAGGCGTTGGCCTGGTCCATCTCGCCCGAGAACATGCGGCGGAATTCCATGCCCGCGACGATCTCCTCGAAGCCCTTGACGTCGGCCTCGATCGCTTCGAGGGTGTCGTCGTCGCCTTCTTCCCTGGCGAGCTCAAACAGCTCTTCGGCGCCGCTGAGGTCGTCGGTGAGCTTGCTGAGCACGCTTACCACGCCCTCGATTGCCTTCTTTTCCTTGCCGAGGTCCTGGGCCCGCTTGGGGTTGTTCCAGACGTCGGGGTCTTCCAGCAAACCGTTGACTTCGTCCAGCCTTCCTACTTTGACATCGTAGTCAAAGATACCCCCGTAGATCTTCCGTTCGCGAACGGAGATCGGAGATGGCACCGGAGATGGCGTTGAGGCGTTCTGCTTCCATGATGTTCCTGCGCTTCGAAAACCTCGAATTATAGCGGATCGGCGCGGCAACCCGGGGCTTCCGGACCGCCTCGGCGGGCCGCGGACCGAACGGATTGGCCGCGGCGCGGTCTATCCGCCGGTGCCGGGCGACGCACGCGGCGATAATACGGGTCGCAAGCCGCCCCCGGCACGACAAAGAACAGGGACGAATGACGCAAACCAGACATGACATCGAACCAGGCCGGCGCCGCGCGCTGGGCCTGCTGCTGGCCGCCGCGGCCGCGGTCGCGGCCGGCTGCGGCACCACGGGCGGTCCCGTGCCGGACGGCTACTACCGCGTCGAGCGCGGCGACACGCTGTATTCGATCGCGCGCAAGCACCGCCGCAGCGTACGCGACCTGACCCGCTGGAACAGCGACATCACCAGCCCCAGCCAGATCGAGGTGGGCCAGCTGATCCGCGTGCGGCCGCCGGGTGGTGCCTCAGGCAGTGCTTCGGCCGGCCAGGCCGTGACCGATACCCCGCGTGTCGACAGCGGCCCGGCCTCCCGGCCGCACGCCAGCAGCATCCGCCTGCAATGGCCGGCCGACGGGCGCGTCACCGCCGGCTTCGCGCCGCCGGCCAGCAAGGGCCTGAGCATCGCGGTGCCGGCCAACGGCGCGGTGCGCGCCGCCGCCGCCGGGCGCGCCATCCACGTCGGCAACCTGCGCGGCTACGGCATGCTGGTGATCGTCAAGCACAGCGACGACTGGCTGACCGTCTACGGCAACCTGGACCAGCCGCTGGTCACGGAAGGCGCCCAGGTCTCGGCAGGGCAGGACGT
This sequence comes from Cupriavidus sp. FW305-27, assembly GCF_058787995.1. Taxonomy (NCBI): domain Bacteria; kingdom Pseudomonadati; phylum Pseudomonadota; class Betaproteobacteria; order Burkholderiales; family Burkholderiaceae; genus Cupriavidus; species Cupriavidus sp. FW305-27. Next base: position 53,706 of record NZ_JBYTAG010000018.1, on the reverse strand, counting down.
GGGCCGCATGGGCGCGAGCCCGAGCGAGCTGCACTTCGAGGTGCGCGGCAACGGCAAGCCAGTGGATCCCGCTGCCTACCTGCCGTCGCGGGGCTGAACGGGGGGAGCCCCCGGGAGCACGCTACTGCGCGTGTTCGATCACCAGCTGCACGCGGGTGACGCCGTTGAAGGTGTTGTTGTCGAGCCGGTAGGCCACCTGTGCGCTGGCGCCGAGCGAGTCGGCATGGTTGAACCAGATCGCGTCGAGGCGCTGGCTGCCGCGCCCGAGCTGCAGCTTCAGGTGCTTGCCCTTGAGCACGCTCTGGCGCAGCACGTCGAACTCGCCGCAGAAGGTCGGCGCCGGGAAGCCCTGGCCCCATACCTGCTGCTCCAGCAGGGTGACGAATTCCGGGCTGAAGCACTGGTCCTCGATATCGCCATCGGTCTCGATCACGCGCGCCAGCTGGTCGTCGGTCAGCCATTCGCGGCCGACCGCCTCGAAGGCCTCCTGGAACTCGGCAAAACGCTCGGCGCGCACGGTCAGCCCGGCCGCCATGGCGTGGCCGCCGAACTTGAGCAGCATGCCGGGATGGCGCTTGGACACCAGGTCAAGCGCATCGCGCAGGTGGAAGCCGGGGATCGAGCGGCCCGAGCCCTTGACGGTGGTCTCGTCGCCCGGGGCGAAGGTGATGGTGGGGCGGTGGAACTTGTCTTTCAGACGCGACGCCACGATGCCGATCACGCCCTGGTGCCAGGTGTCGTTGAACACGCTGACGGTGAAGCGCGCTGAGGGGTCCGGGCCGGCCAGCGGCTGCTCCAGGATCTGCAGCGCCTCCTGCTGCATGCCGGCCTCGATGTCGCGCCGCTCGCGGTTCATGCTGTCCAGCTCCTGCGCGATCTCCCATGCGCGGTTGGCATCTTCCGTCAGCAGGCATTCAATGCCCAGCGACATGTCCGCCAGCCGGCCGGCCGCGTTCAGGCGCGGACCCAGCCCGAAACCCAGGTCGAAGGTATTGGCGCGCGCCGCCTCGCGCCCGGCGGCGCGGAACAGCGCCGCCACGCCCGGCTGCATCCGTCCTGCGCGCATGCGGCGCAGGCCCTGTGCCACCAGGATGCGGTTGTTGGTATCCAGCTTGACCACGTCGGCCACCGTGCCCAGCGCCACCAGGTCCAGCAGCGTCTGCAGCGGCGGCTGCGTGGCCTGGGTATAGACGCCGCGCTGGCGCAGTTCGGCGCGCAGCGCCAGCAGCACGTAGAACATCACGCCCACGCCCGCCAGGTTCTTGCTGGGGAATTCGCAGCCCGGCTGGTTCGGGTTGACGATCACCGCGGCCTGCGGCAGCTCCGACCCCGGCAGGTGGTGGTCGGTCACCACCACGTCGATGCCCAGCGCATTGGCCGCGGCCACCCCGTCGACGCTGGCGATGCCGTTGTCGACCGTGACGATCACGTCCGGCTGCTGCCTGGCCGCCAGCGCCACGATCTCCGGGGTCAGGCCGTAGCCGTACTCGAAGCGGTTCGGCACGATGTATTCCACCCGCGCGCCCAGCATGCGCAGCCCGCGCACGCCCACCGCGCAGGCGGTGGCGCCGTCGCAGTCATAGTCGGCCACGATCAGCAGGCGCTTGCCGGCGGCGATGGCGTCGGCCAGGTAGGCTGCGGCGTGGCCGATGCCCTTCATGGCTGCGGGCGGCACCAGTTCGGGCAGGTCGGTGGCCAGCTCGGCCGCGCGCGCCACGCCGCGCGCGGCCAGGATGCGCGCCAGCGTGGGGTGCAGGCCGGCGGCCGCCAGCGAGCTGGCGTGTTCGGGAGAGTATTGGCGGATGGCGATCCGGGTCATGGGCGGGGCGGCAGGTGATGTTTCAGTAGGGGCGGCGCGTGTCAGGCGGCTTTATGCGGCATAGGCGAGGTCGGACAGCAGTGCGCGCCAGTCGCCGCGCTGGCCCATTCCGCGCCAGAACTTGCGCAGGTCGGCACGGCGCACGGTGAACTCGGCAAAGTGATTCTCGCCGGCCAGCACCAGCGTGATGGCGCCGACCTGGCCGGCCACCAGTGCTTCCAGTGCCGGCGCGAACCAGTCGGCATCCAGCGCATGCATGCGGTCCAGCCACAGGCCCCAGTCTTCGGCGATATGCGCTTCGGTGGCGCTGTCGAGCATGGCCAGCACCGTGCCCTGCACCGCGCTGGCGCCAGCCAGGCCGGCCGGCACCGGCAGCACGCGGCTGCCCGCGGCCAGGGCCAGCCCGCTCAGGAAGGGATCGTTGCTCAGCACCGTATCGGCCAGCCGCGGCACCGGCTGCAGCGCGCCGCCGCCGTACAGCCAGACCGAATTGACCGGCGCCTCGCCGGCGGCCTCGCGGGCCTGGTTGACGCGGTGGTCGTACCAGGTCATCTGGATCTCGTTCTGCAGGCGGCGCCAGTCGCGGGCGCGTTCGCCGGCCTGCATCCAGATATCGATATTGCGGCCCGCCGCGCGCAGCGGCGTGGTCGCCTCCAGCGGGCCGAATACGGCTTCGGGCAGGTACCAGCGCTGCGGGCAGGGCGATTCCAGCGCGATGCCCGATTCCAGCAGCAGTTCGTCGATGGCGGCGCGCAGGGCCGCGGCTTCCTGCGGCCGGATGCCCAGCTGGGCGGGCGGCATCAGCACCAGGTGATCGCGCGCGGCGTGGATGTGCACCGGCTGCAGGCAGGTCCAGGACTGGCCATCGGGGGTGGCGGGGACGGCGCCGCCACTGTCGGCCAGCCGCATATAGGGCGCCAGCGGCACCCGGACCGGGTCCAACCCCGCCTTGCCGGCCAGCCAGCGCTCCTGCGGCAGGCTGCGCAGGAAGGGGTCGTCATGCCGCTCGCGCGGGCCGGGCTCGGCCCGGGTCAGCAACTTTCCGAGCGCGGGCAGCTCCAACTGCCGCAGCAGCGCGCCGGGGACGACATCGTCCCGGCCGTCGTCGCCGGCGCCCGGCGGGACGGAAAAGGGCACAATCAGGGTCAGGTGCGTCATCATGGTGGCGAGATTGTAAACTCCCGGCTGGCCGGCGCCAGTCTTGCGAGAGGCAGGCGGCGCACCCGATGGCCCGCATGCGTGCCGCCGGCGCCCCTCCACCGGGCACCGGCGCTTTCCCGAAACAACAGGAATCCTCTTGAACTTTCCCTACGAGTGGCAGATCGGCTGGCGATACACCCGCGCAAGCAAGCGCGCCAGCCGCAACACCTTCATTTCGTTCATCTCGATGATCTCGATGTTCGGGATCGCCCTTGGCGTGGCCGCGCTGATCGTGGTGCTGTCGGTGATGAACGGCTTCCAGAAGGAAGTGCGCGACCGCATGCTGTCGGTGCTGGCGCATATCGAAGTGATCGGCCCGTCGGCGCTGCCGGACTGGCAGAAGACCGCGGCCGAGGCCTTGCAGAACAAGGAAGTGACCGGCGCCGCGCCCTATGTCGCGGCCCAGGCCATGCTGACCCGCGACGACGCCGTGCGCGGCGTGCTGCTGCGCGGCGTGGAGCCGTCGCAGGAGCCCAAGGTCTCCGACATCGGCAGCCAGTTCCGGGCCGGCAGCATGACGGCGCTGGAGCCGGGCGGCTTCGGCATCGCGCTGGGCAACGAGCTGGCCAACGCCATGGGCGTGCAGGTCGGCGACAAGGTCACGCTGGTGGCGCCGCAGGGCACCATCACGCCGGCGGGCGTGCTGCCGCGGCTCAAGCAGTTCACCGTGGTGGGCGTGTTCTCGTCCGGGCACTTCGAGTTCGACAGCGCGCTGGCGCTGGTCAACATGCATGACGCCGAGACCCTGTTCCGCCTGAGCGGCCCCACCGGCGTGCGCCTGAAGCTGCAGGACATGCAGCGCGCGCCGCAGGTGGCCAACGAGCTGGCCGGCACCATGTCGGGCGAGCTCTACCTGCGCGACTGGTCCAAGCAGAACCGCAACTGGTTTGCCGCGGTGCAGACCGAGAAGCGCATGATGTTCATCATCCTGACGCTGATCATCGCGGTGGCCGCGTTCAATCTGGTGTCGACCCTGGTGATGACCGTCACCGACAAGCAGGCCGATATCGCCATCCTGCGCACCATGGGCGCGCAGCCGGGCTCGATCATGAAGATCTTTATCGTGCAGGGCGTGGCCATCGGCTTTATCGGCACCGTCCTGGGCGTGGCCGGCGGCACGCTGATCGCCACCAATATCGACGTGATCGTGCCTTTCATCGAGCGGCTGCTGCACGTGCAGTTCCTGCCGCGCGACATCTATTTCATCAGCGAACTGCCTTCGGATCCCCGCGTGAACGACATCGCCACCATCGGCATCATCTCCTTCGTGCTGGCCACGCTGGCCACGCTCTATCCCAGCTGGCGTGCCGCCCGCGTCAACCCGGCGGAGGCGCTGCGCTATGAGTGAAGCCGTGTTGCATGCCGAGACCCCCACGCCCGCCGCGGACCAGCCGCGCACCGGCTCGCCGGTGCTGGTGGCCGAGGGCCTGACCAAGCGTTTCCGCCAGGGCGAACTCGACGTGGACGTGCTGCGCGGCGTCGATGTGCGCGTCGATGCCGGCGAGAAAGTTGCCATCGTCGGCGCCTCGGGCTCGGGCAAGAGCACGCTGCTGCATGTGCTGGGCGGGCTGGATGAGCCCGACTCCGGCCGCGTCGCGCTGCTCGGCAAGCCCTTCACGGCGCTGCGCGAGCGCGAGCGCAACGTGGTGCGCAACCGCCAGCTGGGCTTCGTCTACCAGTTCCACCACCTGCTGCCGGAATTCACCGCGCTGGACAACGTGGCCATGCCGATGCGCATCCGCGGCCTGACCCAGCATGACGCGCGCGGCGTGGCGCAGGCCATGCTGGAGCGCGTGGGCCTGGGCGGGCGCGCGAAGCACCGCCCGGGCGAGCTGTCCGGCGGCGAGCGCCAGCGCGTGGCGATCGCGCGCGCGCTGGTGGGGCAGCCGGCCTGCGTGCTGGCCGACGAACCCACCGGCAACCTCGACGACCACACCGCCGGCGGCGTCTATGACCTGATGCTGGAACTGTCGCGCACGCTCGGCACCAGCTTCATCATCGTCACCCATGACCTGGACCTGGCCGGACGCTGCGATCGCGTGCTGCGGCTGCGCGACGGGCACCTGCACCAGGAACGCTGAGCGGGCCGGCCCATGTGGATCGACACCCACTGCCACCTCGACGCCAGCGAGTTCGACGCTGACCGCCAGCAGGTGGCCGACGCGGCCGAGGCCGCCGGCGTGCGCGGCATCGTGGTGCCGGCGGTGGCAGCGAGGAACTTCGAGGCAGTGCGCGCGCTGGCGCGCCACGATGTGCGCTGCGTCTATGCACTCGGCATCCATCCGCTGTGCTCGCCCGGCGCCGGCCAGGCCGACCTTGACACGCTGCGGCGCGAGGTGGCGGCGAGCATGGGCGACCCGCGCTTTGTCGGCATCGGCGAGATCGGGCTCGACTTCTTCGTCGCGGGGCTGGATGCTGAGCACCAGACCTGGCTCTACGCGGAGCAACTGAAGATTGCGCGCGAATTTGACCTGCCGGTGCTGCTGCATGTGCGCAAGTCGCAGGACCAGGTTGGCGCGCAACTGCGCAAGCTGGGCGTGAAGCGCGGCATTGCCCACGCCTTCAACGGCAGCAATGAACAGGCGCGGCGCTTTGTCGAGCAGGGCCTGAAGCTCGGCTTCGGCGGCAACGTCACTTTCAGCCGTGCGCGGCAGATCCGCCGGCTGGCGACGGAGCTGCCGCTGGAGGCGCTGGTGCTGGAAACCGACGCACCCGACATGGCGCCGGCGTGGCTGTCTGACGATCAGTTCGGCGAACAGCACAAGGCGCGCAACACGCCGGCGGAGGTGGCGGGCGTGGCGCGTGTGATGGCTGAATTGCGCGGCATCGATGCGATGACGCTGGCGCACGCGACATGGCGCAACGCCGTGGATGCGATGCCGCGGCTAGGAACCTTTGCCGAAAGCATGGCGCCACGACCGGGCCTGAGGTAGACAGGACTTCGCCGGTCAGACTTCGTCGATGCGCCCGCTCTCACCCCATCCGAATCACCGGCGTGCTGTACTGAATCCAGTCACACAACTTCACTTCCTCCTGACAGCCTGACAAGGTTCCAGCCCCACTGCGGCGGTACAACCGTCTCTGTGCAGAACACGCAGGAGAGTTGTGGTGCGCTGGTTCGTGGTGGCTTTCGTCGCGGGATGCTGGACGCTGCAGCAGCAGTCAATGCTGCCGCCGCAGGATGGCCTGCGCCTCGGTGCTGTGGCGCTGACATTGGTCGCTCTCGGCATCGCCTTGTGGGGTAGGCGCCTGCACGTCGTGCTGCATGGCCTGGCGCTTGCCGGGCTGGCGTTCGGCGCCGCCTTCTGCTGGGCGGCCTGGCGGGCCGAACTGCGCATGCGCGACTGGCTGCCGGCCACGCTGGAGGCGCGCGACCTCGACGTGCGCGGCGTGGTGTCGGGGCTGCCGGCGGATGCCGCCACCGGGACGCGTTTTGCCTTGACTGTGGAGCAGGGTGATGCGGGCCAGCCTCTGCCGCGCCGCGTGATCCTCAACTGGCGTGGCGCACCGCCCGACCTGCGTCCCGGGCAGCGCCTCACGCTGACCCTGCGCCTGCGGCGTCCGCGCGGACTCGCCAATCCTTTTGGTTCTGACTACGCCTATTGGCTGCTGGCGCAGGGCTATGGCGCCACCGGCTATGTGCGCCGCGCACAAGGGCCGCCGCAGGACGCGTCCGCGGAGCGGCTGGCATGGCGCATTGAGGCCGTGCGCGCCGCCGTGCGCGATCACCTGCGCGCGGCGCTGCCGGCCGATGCGCGCTTTGGCGCAGTGCTGACCGCGCTGGTCATTGGCGACCAGCGCGGTATCGATGCGGACGACTGGCAACTGTTCCGGCGCACCGGCGTCAGCCACCTGGTCGCGATCTCCGGGCTGCATATCACCATGATCGCCGGCATGGCGGCGTCGCTTGCCGGGCTGTTGTGGCGGCATTCGTTCGGACTCGGCCGCTGGCTGCGCCGGCCGTTGCCGCTGTGGCTGCCGGCCCGGCAGGCCGCGCTGGTGGCGGCCGTGGCCAGTGCGCTGGCTTACGGCCTGCTGGCCGGCATGCAGGTCCCGGCGCTGCGCACCGTGGCCATGCTCTGCGTGGCGGCCATTGCGGTATGGAGTGCGCGTGCGCCGCCCGCCTCGGTGGTGCTGGCGTGGGCGGCGCTGGTGGCATTGCTGCTGGATCCGTGGGCGGTGATGTTGCCCGGCTTCTGGCTGTCCTTCGGCGCGGTGGCCGTGATCTTCTTCGCGGCCCGGCCCGGCCGGGATGCTTCGACGGAAGGGCGTTGGCAACGCCTGCGGTCCGTGCTCGCCGCCGGGGCGCGCACGCAGTGGGCCGTGACCATCGGGCTGGTGCCGCTGACGTTGCTGCTGTTCGGCCAGGTATCGGTGGTGTCGCCGTTGGCCAATGCGGTGGCGATCCCGGTCGTCAGCCTGCTGGTGACGCCGCTGGCTTTGCTCGGCGCCGCCTTGCCGATGGCGCTGGCCGGGCCGGTGCTGGCGGTGGCCCACCTGGCTATGGTGGCGCTGGCCGCGGTGCTGGGCTGGCTTTCGGCGCTGCCATGGGCGATGTGGGAAGCGGCCAGCGCGGGGCCGTTGGCGCTGGTGCTGGCGGCGCTCGGTGTCGGGCTGCTGGTCGCGCCGGTCGCCACCGCGCGCGCGCGCCTGCACGGCGGGCTGCTGATGTTGCCGATGCTGCTGGCGCGCGGCCCGCCGGTTGCGCATGGCGAGTTCCGCGCGGTGATGCTGGACGTGGGGCAGGGCACGGCGGTGCTGGTGCGAACGCGCGCCCATGCGCTGCTGTATGACACCGGGCCGTCTTATGCGTCGGGATCCAGCGCCGGTGCGCAGGTGGTGGTGCCATTGCTGCGGGGCGAGGGGGTTGGCCGGATCGACCACCTGATGGTCAGCCATGAGGACACCGACCATGCCGGCGGCGTGGCGGACATCACGGCGGCGGTGGCCGTGTCCGCGCGCAGCACCGGAGCGCCTGCCGGTCACGTTCTGCTTGGGTCGGCGGCCAATGACTGGTCGCCATGCGCGGCGGGCCAGCAATGGGAGTGGGACGGCGTGCGCTTTACCGTGCTGCATCCGCTCGCGGAGCAGGCGCAGCAGGCAGCCATTGCCAGCAATGCGCGCAGCTGCGTGCTGCGCGTGGATGCGGCGGCGCACAGCCTGCTGCTGACCGGAGACATCGGCGTGGCGCAGGAGCGTGCGTTGATCGACAGGTTGCCGGCCGAGGTGCTGCGTGCCGACGTGCTGGTGGTGGCCCACCATGGCAGCGGCACCTCATCCGGTGCAGCCTGGCTGGAGGCAGTGCGCCCGTCGGCGGCGGTGTTCCAGCTGGGTTATGCCAACCGCTATCGCCACCCGAGCGGCGAGGTGTGGGAGCGCTACGGCCGCGCGGGCGTCCTGCGCTACCGGACCGATGAAACCGGCGCGGTGACCATGGACACTGCGCCCGGGGGCTTTGCGTTGTCGGTGTTCCGGCAGGCGCAGCCGCGCTACTGGCGGGCGCGGCCGCCGGCGCCGCGTTAGCGTCAACTGGCCTTGCGGCGGCGCGTGCGGGTGGCGGGCAGCGCGGGCGTGGCTGGCTCGGCTGCGGCGGGCCTGGCGCGGTTTCGTGCCGGCGGTACTGGCCGGGCCGGCTCCGCACCGGCAATGCGTCGTTCGCGCAGATGCGCCTTGGCGCGCTGCAGGCGGGGGGCGACGGTGTCGGCGCGCGCAAGCGCCACGCCGGCGGCCAGGACGTCGCCCAGCACCAGGTGGCTGATGCGCGAGGTCATCGGCGTGTAGACCTCGCTGTCTTCCTCGACGTCGGAAAACACGCAGACGTCAGCCAGCCGCGCCAGCGGCGAGCCGCTGTGCGTGATTGCCAGCACGCTGGCGCCGCTGCTGCGCGCCAGCGTGGCGGCGGTCAGCATGTCCCAGGTGCGGCCGCTGTTGGAGACCAGCACGGCCACGTCGCCACGGGCGAGCAGCGCGGCCGACATGCTGAACACGTGCGGGTCGGAATACGCAACCGTCGGCATGCCCAGGCGGAAGAACTTGTGCTGGATATCCAGCGCGACGATGCCGGAGTTGCCGCAGCCGTAGAACTCGATGCGGCGCGCGCCGGCGAGCAGCTGGATGCCATGCTCGATCTGGTCGGCCGACAGCGCATTGCGCACGCTCATCAGCGTGGCAATGGTGCGGTCGAAGACCTTGCCGGCGATGTCCGCGGGGCGGTCGTCGGCCGCGACGTCCTGGTGCACGAAGGGCGTGCCGCCGCCAACGTTCTGCGCGAACTGCAGCTTGAATTCGCGGAAGCCGTCGTAGCCCAGCGCCGCGCAGAAGCGCGCGATGGTGGGCTGCGACACGCCGGCGCGCTCGGCCAGCTCGGGCATCGACAGCCGGATCACGGCGGCGCCATGCCGGGCGACATAGTCGGCCAGGCGGCGTTCAGAAGGGCGGAGCGTGTCGTAGACGGCTAGGATTCGGTCGCGCATGGCGGCGGGAGGCAGTGTCGGGGGTTGCGGATATGTAGAGATTCTACATCGGATGGCGCCGCATCTTGCCCGAAATGGTGCGTCGCCCGCCCTCGGGGTTTGCCCTGATTCCGGGAATTTCTGCGCAATTGTGATGCATGAGCGGGTCGACGGCGTGCTCGCGCTCGGTATAATGGCGGCGATCTGTAGAAAATCTACATGCGATGGCGCGGCATTGCCGCGCCGCCACCAAGCCCACAAGGAACGTCTCCGCCATGCCTTCTGCCGTCCATGCCGAGCTTCTTGCCGTCACCGAGCGCATCGTCGCGCGCAGCCGCGCCAGCCGCGCCGCCTACCTTGCCCGCTGCGAGCGCGCGCAGGCTGAACTGGGGCCGCTGCGCGGCATGTCCTGCGCCAACCTGGCGCACGGCTTTGCCGCATTGCCGGCCAACGACAAGCTGAAGCTGCGCGTCGACCATGCCCCCAACCTGGGCATCGTCACCGCGTACAACGACATGCTGTCGGCGCACCAGCCGTACGAGCGCTACCCCGCCGTGATCCGCGAGGCCGCGCGCGCGGTGGGCGCGGTGGCGCAGGTGGCGGGCGGCGTGCCGGCGATGTGCGACGGCATCACGCAGGGCAACCCGGGCATGGAGCTGTCGCTGTTCTCGCGCGATGCGATTGCGATGGGCACCGCGGTGGCGCTGTCGCACAACACCTTTGATGCGGCGCTGATGCTGGGCGTGTGCGACAAGATCGTGCCCGGCCTGCTGATGGGCGCGCTGCAGTTCGGCCACCTGCCGATGGTGTTCGTGCCGGCGGGCCCGATGGCCAGCGGGCTGCCCAACAAGGAGAAGGCGCGCGTGCGCCAGCTCTACGCCACCGGCCAGGTCGGGCGCGATGCGCTGCTCGAAGCCGAATGCCAGGCCTACCACGGCGCCGGCACCTGCACCTTCTACGGCACCGCCAACAGCAACCAGTTCCTGATGGAAATCATGGGCCTGCACCTGCCGGGCGCGGCCTTCGTGCACCCGGACAGCGGCCTGCGCGATGCGCTGACCGCGGCGGCCGCGCAACGCGCGATCGCCCTGCGCGCGCGCGGCGACGAATACCTGCCGCTGGCGCGCATCGTCGACGAGCGCGCCATTGCCAACGCCATGGTCGGCCTGCTGGCGACCGGCGGCTCCACCAACCACACCATCCACCTGGTGGCGATGGCGCGCGCCGCGGGCATCGTCATCGACTGGAACGATTTCGACCTGCTGTCGCGCATCACGCCGCTGCTGGCGCGCGTCTACCCGAATGGCTCGGCCGATGTGAACCACTTCCATGCCGCGGGCGGCGCCGGTTTCGTCATCCGCGAACTGCTGCAGGCCGGCCTGCTGCATGAGGACGTGCAGACCGTGGCCGGCCCCGGGCTGGCCCGCTATGCGCAGGAGCCGGTGATGGCCGACGGCGTGCTGCGCTGGCGCGACGGCGCGGCGCACAGCGGCGACGCGCAGGTGCTGGCGACGGTCGCGGAGCCTTTCTCGGCCGAGGGCGGGTTGCGGCTGATGCAGGGCAACCTGGGCCGCGGCGTGATCAAGGTCTCGGCGGTGGCGCCGGAGCACCGCGTGGTCGAAGCCCCGGTGCGGGTGTTCGATGCGCAGGAGGCGCTGCAGGCGGCCTTCGATGCGGGCGAGCTGACCGGCGACCTGGTCGCGGTGGTGCGTTTCCAGGGGCCGAACGCCAACGGCATGCCCGAGCTGCACCGCCTGACCCCGGTGCTGGGCGCGCTGCAGGACGCCGGCCACAAGGTGGCGCTGGTGACCGACGGCCGCATGTCCGGCGCGTCGGGCAAGGTGCCGGCGGTGATCCACGTTGGCCCCGAGGCGCTGGCCGGCGGCGCGCTCGCGCGCGTGCGCGACGGCGACCGCATCCGTGTCGATGCCGTTGCCGGCACGCTGCAGTGGCTGGGCGACGAACGTGAATTCGCGGCGCGCGAGCTGGCCGCGGCGCCGGACGACGATTTCGCGCAATTCAGCCTGGGGCGCGGCCTGTTCGGCCTGTTCCGGCGCCACGCGCGCATCGCGGAAGAGGGCGGCAGCGCACTTGACCTGTCCGAGGCGGATGTTGGGGCCGGCGCAGGCGGGCGCCAACGTACCGCAGCGGCGCAAACCGTCGCACAATAGCCAGGCCTGAGGCCGATTTTCCCCTGAAGTTCCCTGCGGGGCGGCAGCGCCCCCCCGACGTCTTTGCGCCGCCGCAAGGACGTCCAGCTGGACCGACAAGGACAGACAAGGATGGCGACACCATCCGATACCAAGACCGACGGAGCAGACATGATCTATATCCTGATGGGCGTTTCCGGCAGCGGCAAGACCACGGTCGGCCAGTTGCTGGCGCAGCGACTGGGCTGCGGCTTCCATGACGCCGATGCATTCCACAGCGACGCCAACAAGGCCAAGATGCACGCTGGCGTCCCGCTGACCGACGAAGACCGCTGGCCATGGCTGGCGGCCATGCGCGCCGCCATCGACGCGGCCCGGGCCGAAGGCCGCACCCATGTGTTCACCTGCTCGGCACTGCGCCAGGCCTACCGCGACCGGCTGACCCCGCCCGACGGCGGCGTGACCTTCGTCTTCATGAAGGGCGATGCATCGCTGATCGGCACGCGCCTGTCCGCGCGCACGGAACACTTCTTCAACCCCGACCTGCTGCAAAGCCAGTTCGATACGCTGGAAGAGCCCAGCGACGCGCTGGTGCTCGACATCCGCCAGTCGCCCGAGGCGCTGGTCGCCACCATCCTGCAGGCCACGGTGCCGCAGGGCGCCGGCGCGGCGCGCTGACCTGCTGACCTCGCCGACCGTTCCGGCCGGCCCCGTTCCCGTGCAGCCCGCAAGCGGCCGCCAGCCTGGCTGGCGGCCGTTTTTGCGTGCGCTGGCAGACATCTTGCTAGTTCACTTTCCGTGCCGGCCGGCACCCGCCAGCTTGCGGGTTTCGCCGGTACGGGTATGCTGAAAGGGCCAGTGACTCGACAGTATCGCCGTGAGCGTCCCGAACGGGCAGGCGCGGCGGGCTGGGGACGGGAAAGCCAGGGCAAAACCAGGGCAGCCGGTAGCGACCACGAAGTCGCAGTGAAGCGGTAGCACCGGAAGCCCGCGACATGGAGGAACGGCCATCATGGCGGGGCGGTATTTCGACGAGATGCTGGACTGGCGCACGGACGGGGCGCAATGGGTTATCCAGGCGGGGCAGGCGTTGCCTGAAGGCGCGGTGCGCCCGCATTACCGGCATTTCGCTGACTGGCTGGCGCGGCAGTCTGAAGGCACGATGGGCAACAAGCGCGCCGAGGCCGACCTGATCTTCCGGCGCGTGGGCATTACCTTTGCCGTCTACGGCGACAAGGATGAAGCCAACAGCGGCACCGAACGCACCATTCCGTTCGACGTGATCCCGCGCATCTTCCCGGCGAACGAATGGGCGCTGCTGGAAAAAGGGCTGCGCCAGCGCGTGGCCGCGCTCAACCGCTTTGTCCACGATATCTACCACGGCCAGGACATCATCCGCGCCGGCGTGATCCCGCCCGACCAGATCTACAACAACGCCCAGTACCGGCCCGAGATGCTCGGCGTCAACGTGCCGCACGACATCTATGCGCACGTGGCCGGCATCGACGTGGTGCGCGCCGGCGAGGGCGAGTTCTACGTGCTGGAAGACAACCTGCGCGTGCCCTCGGGCGTGTCGTACATGCTGGAAAACCGCAAGATGATGATGCGGTTGTTCCCGGACCTGTTCGCGCGCAACCGCGTGGCGCCGGTGGCCCACTATCCTGACCTGTTGCTCGACATGCTGCGCGGGGTGTCGCCGCAGGCCATTGCCGATCCCACCGTGGTGGTGCTGACGCCGGGCATGTACAACTCGGCCTACTTCGAGCATGCCTTCCTGGCGCAGCAGATGGGCGTGGAACTGGTCGAAGGCAGCGATCTCTTCGTCGAGGACGACCACCTGTTCATGCGCACCACGCAGGGCCCGCAGCGCGTCGACGTGATCTACCGCCGCGTCGACGACGACTTCCTCGACCCGCTGGTGTTCCGCCACGATTCCTCGCTGGGCGCGGCCGGCTTGCTGTCGGTCTACCGCGCCGGCAACGTGACTATCTGCAACGCCATCGGCACGGGCGTGGCCGACGACAAGTCGATCTATCCGTACGTGCCCGACATGATCCGCTTCTACCTGGGCGAAGAGGCCATCCTCAGCAACGTGCCGACCTATATGTGCCGGCGCCCGGACGACCTGCAGTACGTGCTGGACCATATGGAAGAACTGGTGGTCAAGGAGACCCACGGCGCCGGCGGCTACGGCATGCTGGTCGGCCCGGCCGCCACGCGGGCCGAGATCGATGCCTTCCGCGAAGTGGTGAAGGCGCGCCCGGAGCAGTACATCGCGCAGCCGACGCTGGCGCTGTCGACCTGCCCGACCTATGTGGAGTCGGGCATCGCGCCGCGCCATATCGACCTGCGCCCGTTCGTGCTGTCGGGCAAGGAGGTGCGCATGGTGCCTGGCGGGCTGACCCGCGTGGCGCTGCGCGAGGGCTCGCTGGTGGTGAATTCCTCGCAAGGGGGCGGCACCAAGGACACCTGGGTGCTGGAACGATGAACGCGAACCACATGATGACCGCCGCAACGACCGCCATGGCGACCGCCGCCACGCCAGGAGAGCCCACATGCTGAGCCGCACCGCCGACCACCTGTTCTGGATGGCCCGCTATACCGAGCGCGCGGAGAACACCGCGCGCATGCTCGACGTCAACTACCAGACCTCGCTCCTGCCGCAATCGGCCGAGGTGGCCGAGCAGGGCTGGTGGGCCATGCTCGATATCTCGGAGCTGACCGATGTCTTCGACCACAAGTACGGACTGCTGTCGCGCGACGATGTGATCGACTTCATGGTGCGCGACATGACCAACGCCTCGTCCATCATGAGCTGCCTGCGCGCGGCGCGCGAGAATGCGCGCGCGGTGCGCGGCTCGCTGACCACCGAGGTCTGGGAGACCGTCAACACGACCTGGCTGGAGGTGCAGCGCCTGATCGCCGACGGCGTGCTGAAGGAGGACCCGTCGGCGTTCTTCGAATGGGTCAAGTTCCGCTCGCACCTGGCGCGCGGGGTCCAGTTCGGCACCATGCTCAAGGACGATGCCTTCCACTTCATGCGGCTGGGCACGTTCCTGGAGCGCGCCGACAACACCGCGCGGATCCTCGACGTCAAGTTCCAGGCATCGGGCAGCGACGAGAGCGATGCCAACCGCGACCAGAACGATTTCTATCACTGGGCCGCGGTGCTGCGCTCGGTCTCGGGCTTCGAGGTCTACCGCAAGGTCTATCGCGCGGTCATTACGCCGCAGCGCGTGGCCGAGCTGCTGATCCTGCGGCCCGACATGCCGCGCTCGCTGGTGTCGAGCATGGACGAGGTGGTGGCCATCCTGCATACGGTGCGCAACCAGCAATCGGCGGAAACCGAGCGCCAGGCTGGTAAACTCCACGCCGACCTGAAGTACGCGCGCATCGACGATATTTTCGCGGTCGGCCTGCACGCGTACCTGACCAGCTTCCTGGAGCGCATCGGCGATCTCGGCAATGGCATCAGCCGGGACTTCCTCGTGCCGCTGCTGGCTGCCTGAAATGGGCCGCCGGCAGCCTCCATGTGCCGCCGCCGCGCCCTGATACCGTGAAATACAAGATCCACCACCATACTGTTTACCGCTACGCCGAGCCGGTGCGCCGCAGCGTGCACGAAGTGCGGCTCGAGCCGCGTTCGGGCCCGCTGCAGACGGTGCACCGCTGGCAACTGGTCGCGCCTGGCAATCCGTCGGCGGCGCGCGACGGATTCGGCAATATCGTGCACAACTTCACGGTGGCCGGACCGACCGGCACCATCTCGATCGAAGCCAGCGGCGAGGTGGAAGTGCTGCCGCCGCATGGCGACCTCGACCGGGACGGCCACCATGCGTTCTGCGACGCTCCGCCCCCCGGCGAGTCCCGGGTGTCGCCGCTGTACTTCCTCGGCAGCACGCCACTGACCTCGGCTCCGCCGGAGATGCAGGCGTTTGCCGCGCCGTTCCTGGCGGCCGGGCACGAGATTCCGGCGCTGCTGGCGTTGGCCCAGGGGATTGCGGAGCGGGTGCGCTACAAGCCCAACACCACTGACGTCGGCACCTCGGCGGCCGAGGCCTTCAGCCTGGGCAGCGGCGTGTGCCAGGACCAGGCGCAGGTGATGGTGGCGGCGTGCCGGGCGCTCGGTATCCCGGCACGCTATGTGAGCGGATACTTCTACGATCCGGCCGCGATCGAGATGGCCAGCCATGCCTGGGCCGACGTATGCCTGGACCCGGCGCGCGAGGTGTGGTGCAGCGTCGACATCACCCACGGCTGCCTGACCGACGAGCGTCATATACGCCTCGCGGTGGGGCGCGATTATGCGTCGGCTGCACCAGTCAGGGGCATCCTGGAAGGGGGGTCCGGCGAGACGCTTGAAGTTGATGTGAGCATCACGCCGCTTTTTACCTGATTAGGTGCCTGATTCCAGACAGGGCGCGGTGCCGCAATACGGGCGCTAGAATCCCGGGTATGCAGGCCATCGGCTGGCCACTTCCGGCCGCCGCAAAGCACACCAAAACAAGACCATGACTTACTGTGTAGCCATGCGGCTGGATGCCGGCCTGGTATTCCTGTCCGATTCCCGCACCAATGCGGGGGTAGATGCCATCTCCACGTCGCGCAAGATGACGGTGTTCGAAGAGCCCGGCGACCGCGTGATGGTGCTGATGACCGCCGGCAACCTGGCGATCAGCCAGTCGGTGCGCCAGATCCTGGCCGAGAACCATGACGAGAAGCGCTCGCTGTGGACCGCGCGCGACATGTTCGAGGCCGCTTCCATCGTCGGCGAGGCGGTGCGCCAGGTGCACAAGCGCGATGCGCATGCGCTGCGCGATGCCGGCATCGAATTCAATGTCAGCCTGACCTTCGGCGGCCAGGTGCGCGGTGAACGCGTGCGGCTGTTCAACATCTACGCGGCCGGCAATTTTGTCGAGGCCACGCCCGAGAACTGCTACTTCCAGATCGGCGAGGCCAAGTACGGCAAGCCCATCATCGACCGCGTGGTGCACCCGTCGCTGCCGCTGGCCGAGGGGGCCAAATGCGCGCTGATCTCGATGGATTCGACGCTCAAGTCGAATATCTCGGTCGGCCTGCCGCTGGACCTGCTGGTCTATGAGGCCGATACGCTGTGCGTGACGCGCTTCGTCAACATCGACGAGCGCAACGCCTACTTCCGCATGATCCGCGACACCTGGGGGCAGCGCCTGCGCCAGGTCTTCGGCGAGATCCACAATCCCGAGTGGGATCCCGGCGCGCCCGCGGAATTCTCGCTGGCGCGTCCCGGCGAGGCCGACCGCTGGGGCCAGCCGGTGCGCGCCAAGCGCAATCCGTCGCGTACCCAGGACTGAGGCCGGGCGAGGAAACAAGCGATGCGCGAGATCATTCATTTTTCCCATGCCAACGGCTTCCCGGTGACCACCTACCGCAAGCTGTTCGGCGAACTGGACGGCGACTTCGAATTCCGCGCCGTGGACCGCTACGGGCACAAGCCTGAATTCCCGGTGACGCGCGGCTGGCCGCACCTGGTGGAGGAGCTGCTCGGCGAGATCGACCGCCAGTACCACGAGCCGGTGTGGCTGGTGGGCCATTCGCTGGGCGGCTTCCTGTCGCTGATGGCGGCGCTGCGGCGCCCGGAGCGCGTGCGCGGCGTGGTGATGCTGGATTCGCCGATCATTGCCGGCTGGCGCGCGTCGCTGCTGAAGACCGCCCAGATGTTCGGCATGGACGAAAAGCCCGGCCCGGCGGCGGTGACCAAAAACCGGCGCACCCACTGGCCGGACGCCGAGGCGGTCTGGGAACACTTCCGCGCCAAGCCCAACTTCGCGGTGTGGGACCAAGAGGTGCTGCGCGACTACGCCATCCACGGCACCGAGCCGACCGGCAAGGACAACGAGCGGCGGCTGCGCTTTGACCGCGAGGTCGAATACTGGATCTACCGCACGCTGCCGACCAGCCTGGGGCGCAAGGTGGCGCGCGGCGCGCCGGTGCCGGTCGGCTTTGTCGCCGGCACGCGTTCGCGCGAGGTGCGCCAGTGTGGGCTGGGTGCCACCCGCAAGCTGGTCGGCCCGAATCTGCGCTTTATCGAGGGCGGCCACCTGTACCCGATGGAGCGGCCGCAGGAGACGGCGCAGCTGGTGCGCGACCTGATCGGCGCGATGCGCCGCGAGGGGCGCTGAGGCGGGGTGCGGCGCATGCGCCGCAACGCACCGGGAAAGCCTGTTGCAGCCCCGCCGAGGAGGGGTGCTGTCACAATTTCCGGGTCGGCGGGAATCGGGCTCTCATGTATAATCCCGATTTCCCCGGCAAGCTCGGTTTATGACCAAATTCGTCTTCGTCACCGGTGGCGTCGTCTCTTCTCTCGGCAAGGGCATCGCTGCTGCCTCGCTCGCGGCCATTCTTGAGTCGCGCGGCCTCAAAGTCACCCTCCTCAAGCTAGATCCCTACATCAACGTCGATCCCGGCACGATGAGCCCCTTCCAGCATGGCGAGGTGTTTGTCACGGAAGACGGTGCTGAAACCGACCTCGATCTCGGCCACTACGAGCGTTTCGTCTCGGCCAAGATGCGCAAGTCGAACAACTTCACCACGGGCCAGATCTACGAATCGGTGATCCGCAAGGAGCGCCGCGGCGAATACCTGGGCAAGACCGTGCAGGTGATCCCGCATATCACCAACGAGATCCAGGCCTTTGTCGAAAGGGGCGCCGCGGCGTCGCACGACGGCAAGGCCGACGTGGCGCTGGTGGAAATCGGCGGCACCGTGGGTGACATCGAATCGCTGCCGTTCCTGGAAGCCGCGCGCCAGATGAGCCTGCGCATGGGCCGCAACCACTGCGCCTTCGTGCACCTGACGCTGGTGCCGTTCATTGCCAGCGCTGGCGAGCTCAAGACCAAGCCGACCCAGCACTCGGTGCAGAAGCTGCGTGAAATCGGCATCTCGCCGACCGCGCTGCTGTGCCGCGCCGACCGCCCGATCCCGGACGACGAGCGCGCCAAGATCTCGTTGTTCGCCAATATCCCGCAAGACGCCGTGATTTCGGTGTGGGATGCGGACAGCATCTACAAGATCCCGCAGATGCTCAACGAGCAGGGCCTGGACCGCCTGATCTGCGAGGAACTGCGCCTGGATCCCAAGCCCGCCGACCTGTCGATGTGGCAGAAGCTGGTCAACGCCCAGGAAAATCCCGAGCACGAGATCACCATCGGCATGGTCGGCAAGTACGTCGACCTGACCGAGTCGTACAAGTCGCTGATCGAGGCCCTGCGCCACGCCGGCATGCACACCGCCACGCGCGTCAACATCGAGTACATCGACTCCGAGGAACTGGAATCGGGCCACCTCGAAGTGCTGGCCCCGCTCGACGCCATCCTGGTGCCGGGCGGCTTCGGCAAGCGCGGCACGGAAGGCAAGATCCGCGCGATCCAGTACGCCCGCGAGAACAAGATCCCGTACCTGGGCATCTGCCTGGGCATGCAGCTGGCCGTGATCGAGTTTGCCCGCCACCTGGCCGGCATGACCGATGCCAACTCGACCGAGTTCAACCTGGAAACCGAACACCCCGTGGTCGCGCTGATCACCGAGTGGGTGGACCGCGAAGGCAAGGTCGAGCAGCGCTCGGCCGATTCCGACCTGGGCGGCACCATGCGCCTGGGCGCCCAGCGCGTGCCGGTCAAGGAAGGCACCAAGGCAGCGACGATCTACGGCGCCGAGGTCAATGAACGCCACCGTCACCGCTACGAGGTCAACAACCACTACGTGCCGACGCTGGAAAAGGCCGGCATGGTGATCTCGGCGCGCACGCCGACCGAGAACCTGCCGGAAATGATGGAGCTGCCCGAGTCGATGCACCCCTGGTTCGTCGGCGTGCAGTTCCACCCGGAATTCACCTCGACGCCGCGTGACGGCCACCCGCTGTTCAA
This sequence comes from Cupriavidus sp. FW305-27, assembly GCF_058787995.1. Lineage (NCBI taxonomy): Bacteria > Pseudomonadati > Pseudomonadota > Betaproteobacteria > Burkholderiales > Burkholderiaceae > Cupriavidus > Cupriavidus sp. FW305-27. The sequence continues at coordinate 34,181 of NZ_JBYTAG010000018.1, read as the reverse complement.
GGCCTACGTCGAAGCCGCGCTGGCCAGCCAGCAGCGCAAGGGCGCGTAAGCCCCGGCGGCAAGCAGGAGAGACAGTCATGAAACTCTGTGGATTCGAGGCCGGCCTCGACAAGCCGTTCTTCCTGATCGCCGGTCCGTGCGTGATCGAGTCGGAGCAGATGGCGCTGGATACGGCCGGCGAGCTCAAGGCCATCACCGCCGAACTGGGCATCCCGTTCATTTACAAGTCGTCGTTCGATAAGGCCAACCGTTCGTCCGGCAAGTCGTTCCGCGGCCTGGGGATGGAGAAGGGCCTGGAGATCCTGGCCACCGTCAAGCGCGAGATCGGCGTGCCGGTGCTGACCGACATCCACGAGATCGACGAGATCAAGCCCGTCGCTGCCGTGGTGGACGTGCTGCAGACGCCGGCCTTCCTGTGCCGCCAGACTGATTTCATCCGTGCCTGCGCCCAGAGCGGCAAGCCGGTGAACATCAAGAAGGGCCAGTTCCTGGCGCCGCATGACATGAAGAACGTGATCGACAAGGCGCGCGACGCCGCGCGCGAAGCCGGTCTGCCTGACGATGTCTTCATGGCCTGCGAGCGTGGTGTCTCGTTCGGCTACAACAACCTGGTGTCCGACATGCGCTCGCTGGCGATCATGCGCGAGACCGGTGCCCCGGTGGTGTTCGACGCCACCCACTCGGTGCAGCTGCCGGGCGGCCAGGGCACCAGCTCGGGCGGCCAGCGCGAGTTCGTGCCGGTGCTGTCGCGCGCCGCCGTCGCCACCGGCGTGGCGGGCCTGTTCATGGAAACGCACCCGGACCCGAGCAAGGCCATGTCCGATGGCCCCAACGCGGTGCCGCTGTCGCGCATGAAGGAACTGCTGGCCGTGCTCAAGGACCTGGACACGCTGGTCAAGCGCGCCGGTTTCCTGGAAGACAACTTCGGCTGGCCGGCCTGCGCCTGAGCAGGCCCGGTCTTGTCACCACCGCAATGCCGGTGGTGACAAACCATATCGAAAGACAATACAAAAAATCGGGAGATTCTCCATGGCCGCGGGCTATATCATCGCCTACGTCGACGTGACCGACCCCCAGCAGTACGAAGAATACAAAGTGCTCTCGAGCAAGGCCATGCAGGTCCATGGCGCCGAGGTGCTGGTGCGCGGCGGCAAGACCGAGCCGCTGGAGGGCGAGTGGGCGCCGACCCGCGTCGTGGTGCTGAAATTCCCCAGCTATGAAGCCGCCAGGTCGTTCCATGACGGCGAAGCCTATCGCGCCGCCCGCAAGGCGCGCGAGCACGCGGCAAAGATGAACATGATCGTGGTGGAAGGCGCTGCCTGAGGGTTGTCGGGCAGTTTGACATGCGCCTGACACGGGCACAGGTTGAAGTAATCAGCAGCAGCAAGAATCAACAGTCAGAGAGGAATTCATGAGTGCAATCGTAGATATCATCGGTCGCGAGGTTCTCGACTCGCGCGGCAACCCCACCGTCGAATGCGACGTGCTGCTGGAATCCGGCGTGATGGGCCGTGCGGCAGTGCCGTCGGGCGCCTCGACCGGTTCGCGCGAAGCCATCGAACTGCGTGACGGCGACAAGTCGCGTTACCTGGGCAAGGGCGTGCTGAAGGCCGTCGAGCACATCAACACTGAAATCTCCGAAGCCATCATGGGCCTGGATGCCTCCGAGCAGGCCTTCCTGGACCGCACCCTGATCGACCTCGACGGCACCGAGAACAAGGGCCGGCTGGGCGCCAACGCCATGCTGGCGGTGTCGATGGCCGTTGCCAAGGCCGCCGCTGAAGAAGCCGGCCTGCCGCTGTACCGCTACTTCGGCGGTTCGGGCGCGATGCAACTGCCGGTGCCGATGATGAACATCGTCAACGGCGGCGCGCACGCCAACAACAGCCTGGACATCCAGGAATTCATGATCATGCCGGTGTCGCAGACCAGCTTCCGCGAAGCCCTGCGCTGCGGCGCCGAGATCTTCCACGCGCTGAAGAAGATCCTGGCCGACAAGGGCATGTCCACCGCGGTCGGCGACGAGGGCGGCTTCGCCCCCAACTTCTCGTCCAACGAGGAATGCCTGAACACTGTGGTGCAGGCCATCGAGAAGGCCGGCTACCGTGCCGGTGAAGACGTGCTGCTGGCGCTGGACTGCGCCGCCAGCGAGTTCTACCACGAAGGCGAAGGCGTGTACCAGCTGGAAGGCGAAGGCCTGAAGCTGTCGTCGACCCAGTTCGCCGACTACCTGGCCAACCTGTGCGACAAGTTCCCGATCGTGTCGATCGAGGACGGCATGGCCGAAGGCGACTGGGACGGCTGGAAGACGCTGACCGAGAAGCTGGGCACGCGCGTGCAGCTGGTGGGCGACGACCTGTTCGTCACCAACACCAAGATCCTGAAGGAAGGCATCGAGAAGGGCATCGGCAACTCGATCCTGATCAAGATCAACCAGATCGGCACGCTGACCGAAACCTTCGCCGCCATCGAGATGGCCAAGCGCGCCGGCTACACCGCCGTGATCTCGCACCGCTCGGGCGAGACCGAAGACAGCACCATTGCCGATATCGCCGTGGGCACCAACGCCGGCCAGATCAAGACCGGCTCGCTGTCGCGCTCGGACCGCATGGCCAAGTACAACCAGCTGCTGCGCATCGAGGAAGACCTCGGCGATATCGCCAGCTACCCGGGCAAGGGCGCGTTCTACAACCTGCGCTGACACCTTGCCCTGCCGTTCCCGCTTGCGCGGGAGCGGCAGCAAGCGGATGGAATGGCGGGGGCCGGGATTCCCTGGCCGCCGCCGTTTTTGTATCGAAATCTGCCTGGCAATTGCCTTCCGGGCTGAGTTCGCAGATCATTGTGCGGAATTTCCTGTCCGCCATCTTTCATGCGCCTGATCTCGCTGCTGTTGTTTGTGCTGCTGCTTGCCATCCAGTACCCGCTCTGGCTGGGCAAGGGCGGCTGGCTGCGCGTGTGGGACCTGAACCGGCAACTGACCGAGCAGGGCACCCGCAACCAGACGCTCAAGCTGCGCAACGCCAAGCTGGAAGGGGAAGTCGCCGACCTGCAGGACGGCACCGGCGCGATCGAGGAACGTGCCCGCTATGAGTTGGGCATGGTGAGGGAAGGCGAGGTCTTCGTGCAGTTTGTCGCGCCGGCGCCCAAGGTCAGCGCGACACCGCCGTTGCCGCCGCCGGCGAATTCGGTCGCCGGAAGAGGTGGCCACTAAGGGGCGCCTTGCCTCTCGCTGTCGGTGGGCTTGCATCCAGCCCGCCGCCTGCCTGTCACCACCAGCCGTACGGATAACCGCCCCAGCCCCAGCCGGGCATGCCGACGCTGACGCCGCCGCCCCAGTGGCCACCACCCCATCCCCCGTAATACAGGTTCCAGCTGGTGTTCGGATAGCCATAAGCCGCGCGCGCGGCCGCGGCCTGCTGGTCGAGCGCGATCGCGGCGGCCTGCTCGCGCAGTATCTGCTGGTTCAGCGTGTCGAGCTTCTGCTTGTCGTCGGCCGTCAGCGGCGCTGGCGGGATGGCGTTGGGCGCCAGCCGCGCCGTGGGCGGCGAGCCGTTGACGTCGCGCGGCAGCTCTGCGCAGCCTGCGGCCAGCAGCAGTGCGCCGGTCGCGGCGCAGGCGGCAAGGCAGCGCAGCACGGCCGGCACGATGGCGGGAGATTCAGGCAGGGAGGGGGTGGCTCGGGCGGACATGGCTGTACTCAGGCTTGCTTGGGGCAGCTGGATGCTGCCATCGTACAGCCGTTGGACAGGACGGCAAGGCGGTTGTTTCCGCCGTGCCGCCCCGCGCCTGCCGCTCAGTGGTGCTGGTGCGCGCCGGCACCGGCGCCGGTGGCGATATGGGTGGCCGAGAACAGCTGGGCGCAGTCGACCGGATCAAACTCATAGCGCAGGCCGCAGAAGTCGCAGTGGATCTCGACCTGGCCGCGCTCGGCGATGATGCCTTCGATCTCTTCCTGGCCCAGCGACTGCAGCATGCCGGCCACCTTGGGGCGCGAGCAGGAGCAATGGAAATGCGGCGTCAGCGGCTCAAACACGCGCAGGCCGGCGGCCTGCAGGTCTTCCCAGAACAGGCGGCGCAGCAGGGTGTCGGGGGTCTCGGCCAGCAGTTCGTCGGCCTTGAGCGTGGCGCCCAGCTGCACGGCGCGGTCCCAGGTGTCCAGGTCCTGCGCGCGGGCATGGCTGGCCAGCGGCGCGCCGGTCTCGCCGACTTCCGCGGTGCCGCCGTAGGCCGGCAGCTTCTGCAGCAGCATGCCGGCGGCGACGTGGTCGTCCGCCGCCAGCCACAGGCGCGTGTCGAGCTGCTCGGACGCCTGCATGTAGTGCTCCAGCACGGCGCTGATCGAGCCCAGCGGGCCATGCGCGTCGGCCAGCGGCACGATGCCCTGGTACGCCTGCTGGCCCGGCAGCTTGTCCTTCGGATCCAGCGTGATGGCAAAGCGGCCGTGGCCGTGGGCGTTGACCATCTGCGCCAGCGTGGCGTCGTCGGCGATGTGCGCGCCCTCGGCCAGCTTGGCGGTGGCGCGCATCGACAGGTCGGACAGGCATTCCACCACCAGCATGCGCACCGGGCCGTCGCCGTGCAGCTGCATCACCAGCGCCCCGTTGAACTTCAGGTTGGCCGACAGCAGCGCCGCGGCGGCCATCATCTCGCCCAGCAGCCGGCGCACCGGTGTGGGGTAGCTGTGGCGGCCCAGCACTTCTTGCCAGGTGGCTTCCATGCGCACCAGCTCGCCGCGCACGGGAGCCGCGTCGAACAGGAATTTCTGCAGGGTGTCGGGGGTGGTGGTATCGGTCACAATAATCTGTCGATGATTCGGTAAGTGCCGCCGCGGTCGTCAGCCGATCCGCTTGAGCTGTTGCTTGTACATGGCCTGCCGGGTGGCGTAGGTCTCGGCGTTGCGGTACAGGTTGGCGACGTCGGCGTCGGTCAGCTGGCGCACCACCTTGGCCGGCGCGCCCAGGATCAGCGAGCGGTCCGGGAAGACCTTGCCCTCGGTCACCACGGCACCGGCGCCGACCAGGCATTCCTTGCCGATCACGGCGCGGTTCAGCACCACGGCCTGGATCCCGATGAGCGAGCCTTCGCCTACGGTGCAGCCATGCAGCATGGCCTGGTGGCCGATCGAGACCTTGTCGCCCAGGGTCAGCGGGCAGCCCGGGTCGGTATGCAGCACCGAGCCTTCCTGGATGTTGGTGTCCTCGCCCACCACGATCGGTTCGTTGTCGCCGCGGATCACGACACCGGGCCAGGCGCTGGCGCGGGACTTGAGGGTCACGTTGCCGATGACGGTGGCTTCGGGGGCCACGTAGGCATCGCTGTCGATATTGGGCTTGACGTCGCCGAGCTGGTAAAGCGCCATGGGGTCTCCTGCACGAAAGGCTTTTGTTGAAGTGGGGGTTGCCGCCGGACTTTAAAGGGCCAGGGTGGAGTGCGGGCGCGCGGCGCCACGGCGACTGCGCGGCTTGCCCGGCAGTCGGGCACCGGCCAGGCCCTACAATGGCGGCAGACCCGGATTTTACGCTCATGCCAGAAAAAACACCCGCCGCCGCCTTGCCCGAACCGTCACTTTCGCCGCGCCACCAGGCGCTGGCGGTGTTGTGCATGACGGATCCTCGGGAAAAGTCCGTGGCGGCGCGGGCACTTTACCGCCATGTGACGACATTGCCGGACGAGGCGCTTGCCGCCGGCGAGGCGATCCAGGCCGATGCCGGCCAGGCCATCCCCGGCCGCCCCGCGCGGCCGCCGCTGGTGGCGCCGCAGGACGTCGAGCGGCGCCGCTCGCTGCATACCCCGGCCGGGCGCGCGGCGATGATCCATGCGCTGTGCCATATCGAGTTCAATGCCATCAACCTGGCGCTGGACGCGGCCTGGCGCTTCGCCGGCATGCCGCCCGGCTACTACCGCGACTGGCTGCGCGTGGCCGATGAAGAGGCGTACCACTTCTCGCTGCTGGCCGACCACCTTGGCACGCTGGGCGCGGCCTACGGCGAGTTCCCTGCCCACAACAGCCTGTGGGAGATGACCGACAAGACCGCCGGCGACGTGCTTGCGCGCATGGCGCTGGTGCCGCGCACGCTGGAGGCGCGCGGGCTCGATGCGTCGCCGCCGGTGCGCGCCAGGCTGGCCGGCGCCGGCGACCACGCCGCCGCGGCCATCATCGACATCATCCTGCGCGACGAGGTCGGCCACGTCGCCATCGGCAACCACTGGTACCGCTGGCTGTGCGCGCAGCGCGGCCTGGACCCCGTTGCCACCTACGCGCAGCTGGCCGGGCAGTACCGCGCGCCGAAGCTGCGCGGGCCGTTCAATCTCGATGCGCGGCGCGCTGCGGGCTTCGATGAAGAGGAACTGGCCTGGCTGGAGGCATCGGCCGGTTAGTGCTGCCGCCCAGTGCCTCAGCCGCGCGGCGGAAAGCCATACTTGCGCGCCGACCAGACCGCCAGCCAGGTTGCGGCGAGCAGCGCAGCCAGCACGGGCGGGAATGCGCCGATCCCGAAGCCATCGAGCAGCAGCCCGCCGATGACGCCGCCGCCGGCAATGGCAATATTCCAGGCCGTGACCAGCATCGACTGGGCCACGTCCGCGGATTTGCCGGCGGTCTTCGCCAGCGCCGTCTGGAACAGCGTTGAGACGCCGCCGAAGCCCAGGCCCCAGATCGCGGCCGCGGCATAGACCACGGCCGGGTGCCCGCCCCCGGCCCCAAGCGCCAGCACCGCAAGCCCGAACAGCAGCGTGCTGGCCAGCGTCAGCGCCCGCAGCCACTGGTCGATCAGCACGCCGGTGATCCAGATGCCGGCGAGCGAGGCCACGCCGAACACGAACAGGACCAGGTCAAGCCGTGCCCCGGCGTTGCCGGCTCGCAGGAACGGCGCGATATAGGTGTAGAGGATGTTGTGCGCCAGCACGAAGGCGAGCGTCACGAACAGCACCGGACGCACGCCCGGCACGGTGAACACGCGCGCGATCGGCAGCCGCTGGCCGGCGGGCTGGCCGGCAAAATCCGGCACGCTCGCCAGCACCCAGGCAATCAGTCCCAGCGTCAGCACGCTGATGATGCCGAAGCACGCGCGCCAGCCCATGAACGCACCGAGGAAGGTCCCGGATGGCACGCCCAGCGACAAGGCCAGGGGGATGCCAACCATCGCGACAGCAATGGCACGACCCTTGAGGTGATCGGGAACCATGCGCGCGGCATAGCCAGCCAGCAGCGCCCACAGCAGTCCGGCCGAGACCCCCGCAAGGAAGCGCGCCGCCATCGTCAGGACATAGCTGCCGGACCAGCCCGTCACGGCGTTGGCGACGGCAAAGCCCGCGATGGCAAGCAGCAGCAGCGGCCGCCGCCGCAGCCCTTGCGTAGCCGCCGTCAGCGGCATGGCGGCCACCAGTGAACCGAAGGCGTAGATGGTGACGAACTGGCCGGCAAGCGGCTCGGAGATGGCAAGGCCCGCGCCGATCTGCGGCAGCAGCCCCGCCGGCAAGGCCTCGGTCAGGACGGTGATGAAGCCTGCGACGGCAAGCGCAAGCAGTGCCGGAAGCGGTAGCCGCGCAGGCCGCGTGTCCGGCTGTGCATCGTTCGCAAGCGTGTTGGTGGCTGTGGTCATGTTGGCGCCTGGATAAGGACTGATGTGTTGCCTGGATGGTTACGCGGCTGTGGGGGCGACACCGTAGACCGCGTCGCGCAGGTCGGTGACAAAGCGGCCGGACATGCCCTCGTACAGCGTGTTGGTGAACGCCACCACGCTCAGCCCCTGGCTGCGGTCGACGAACCAGGCGTGGCCGTAGGCCCCGCCCCAGCGCCAGGTGCCGGCGGCTTCCGGCGAGCCCGCCCGGCGCGGATCGCGCAGCACCGAGAAGCCCAGCCCGAAGCCGGTTCCCGGCGCATCGGGCAGGTCCAGGCCGCCGGTCTGGTCGAGCGCCATGTCCTCGACCAGGGCGGATGGCAGCAACGCGCCGCCGCCCTGGCGCAAGCTCTCCAGCAGGCACAGGAAGTCTTGCGCCGTGCCCGCCATGCCCGCCCCGCCGGAGGGGAAGGCCCGCGCATTGAAGATGCGTGCGGGACTGTAGGGAATGCCAACCGTGCCTTCGAGCACGGGCACGGTTTCGCCTTCGCGCAGGCGGTGCGGGTGCGGGCTGTCGTTCACGTACGGGGTCGGCACGCGGTGCACGTCGTGTGCCACGAAGCCGGTGTCGGCCATGCCCAGCGGGCCGGTCACCAGCTGCCGCACTGCGGTGTCCAGCGGCGTGCCATGGACGCGCTCGATCAGCGCGCCCAGCACGTCGGTCGCGAGCGAGTAGCCCCACGCGGTACCCGGTTCGTACAGCAAGGGCACGCTGGCGATGCGCCGCAGGTTCTCCGCCAGGCTGATGGTGGCGTCGTCCATGCCGTCGGAGACGCCGGCGCGGGCATAGGGTCCGTCTTCGCCAGACTCGAAGAAGCGATAGCCCAGCCCCGCGGTATGGCTGAGCAGTTGCCGCGCCGTGATACGTGCCGGTCGGCCATCGGCCAGGCGCGGGCGGAATTCAGGCAGCCAGCGGTCGATACCCTGGTCAAGCTCGAGCCGGCCTTGTGCGACCAGCACCAGTGCCGCCACGGAGACGATCGGCTTGCTTACCGAAGCCAGCCGGAAGACCGCATCCATGCGCATCGGCTGTCCGCTTTCCCGATCGGCCAGGCCTGCCGCCTGCCGGTGGACCAGTTCGCCGTCACGGCTGACCAGCACGACGGCGCCGACCAGTCGCCGTTGCTCCAGCGCCTGCCGGACCACGGCGTCGATGCGCGCACTCACGGGCGCGGGGAATGCAGGGGACACGCCCGGGGGCGGTGCAATCGTGGGGAGGGACACAGCGAATCCTTGTTCAATGAACGACCCGCTCACGATAAGGACCCGGCCATTAAAGAAAAAGTGGGCTACAGTTCCTTTTTCTCCGGAACTTTGTGTCCGCAATCGGGGGCATCATGGACAGCCTCAGTGGCTTCGCAGTGTTTGTGCAGGTGGCCGAGACCCGCAGTTTTGTCGCGGCGGGGCGCTTGCTTGGGGTGTCGGCCTCCGCCGTCGGCAAGAGCGTGGCGCGGCTGGAAGAAAGGCTCGGCGTACGGCTGTTCCACCGCAGCACGCGCAGCGTGACGCTGACCGCCGAAGGCACGCTGTTCCTGGAGCGCAGCCGCCGCGTGCTCGCCGAGATCGAAGCGGCGGAGCTGGAGCTGGCCGAAGCCACCGCGGCACCGCGCGGCCGCCTGCGGGTGAGCCTGCCGCTGGTCAGTTCACTGGTCTTGCCCGTGCTGGGCGACTTCATGCGCGCGTATCCGGACATCGAGCTGGACCTGGATTTCACCGACCAGCTGGTCGATGTCATCGAGGAGGGCTTCGATGCGGTGGTCCGCACCGGCGAGCCCGCCGACTCGCGCCTGTCGGCACGCAGGCTGGGTGCGTTCCAGGCGATGCTGGTGGCATCGCCCGACTACCTCGCGCAGCGTGGCACGCCGAAGCTGCCTGCCGACCTGACCGGCCATGCCTGCCTGCATTACCGTTTCCCGCACACCGGCAAGCTCGAGGCCTGGCCGCTGCGGCGCGCGCCGGGCGAGCCCGAGCTGGCGCTGCCGACATCGATGATCTGCAACAACATCGAGACGCGCCTGTGTTTTGCGCTGCGCGGCCTGGGCATTGCCTGCCTGCCGGATTTCGCCATCCGCGAGCAGCTCGCCGATGGCAGCCTGTGCCAGGTACTGGCTGGCCATGTGGGGCCAGCCAAGGCCTTTCACGTGCTCTGGCCGGCGAGCAGGCATCCCTCGCCCAAGGTGAGGGCGCTGGTCGATTTCCTCTGCGAGCGGGTCTTTCCTGCCTAGGCGCGCTTGCCCGCGCGCGCTTCCTCCAGCAAGCGCAGCACGCGCCGCTGGATCTTGCCGGTGGTGGTCATCGGCAGCTGGTCGATGAATTCGATCGCCTTCGGGTATTCATACGGCGCCAGCTGGCCGCGCACATGCGCCTGCAGCTCCGTGACCAGCGCCGCGTCGCTGTCGAACGAGCGCGCCACCGACGGTGTCAGCACCACGAAGGCCTTGACCACGGCGCCGCGCTCGGGGTCGGGCGAGGGCACCACGGCGCAGTTGGACACCGCCGGATGCTTGAGCAGGCAGTTCTCGATCTCGCTCGGCCCGATGCGGTAGCCCGAGGACTTGAACACATCGTCGGCACGCCCCTGGTACCACAGGTAGCCATCGGCATCGACGCGCGCCAGGTCGCCGGTGCGGCACCAGCGCAGGCCGTCGCGCTCGGCGTACTTGCCCGCGGTGGCGGCTTCGTTCTTCCAGTAGCCGAGGAAGAACACCGGGTCCGGATGCCCGGCGCTGTCGGTGGCGCATACCGCGACCTCGCCGTCCTCGCCCGGCGCGCAGGGCTGGCCTTCGTCGTCGATCACCTGCACGCGGTGGCCCGGATAGGGACGCCCCATCGAGCCCGGCCGTGCCGGCCAGCCCAGCTGCTTGTCGTCGTTCTGCGCGGTGCAGTTGCCGACGATGTAGTTGATCTCGGTCTGGCCGAACATCTCGTTGACGATCACGCCCAGCGCATCGCGGCACCAGCCGAACACGGTCTCGCCCACGGCCTCGCCGGCGCTCATCAGCGCACGCAGCCTGATGTCGTAGCGCTGCCGCGGCTCGGGGCAGGCCTTCATCATCTGCTTGAGCGCGGTCGGGAACAGGAAGGTGTTGGTGACGGCGTAGCGCTCCAGCAGCTCGAAGGCGCGCTCGGCGGAGAAGCGGCCCTGGTAGCCGACGATGGGCTTGCCGAAATACAGCGCCGGCATCAGCGCATCCCACAGGCCGCCGGTCCAGGCCCAGTCGGCCGGGCTCCAGAACACGTCGTCGTCCTGCGGATACCAGTTCTGCGAGCAGACAAAGCCGGTCAGGTTGCCGATCAGCGCGCGGTGCGGGATCAGCGCGCCCTTGGGCGGGCCGGTGGTGCCGCTGGTGTAGATCAGCACCGCGGCCTCGTCGGCCTTGGTCTGCTCGGCGACAAAAGTCGGCAGCTGCGCGGCCAGCAGCACGTCCCAGTCGTGGTCGCCGCGGCCATGCGCGCCGCCGGCGGCAATCACGGTGGCCAGCGTCGGGCATTCCGGGCGCGCGGCCAGCACATTGTCGATGGAAGTCTCGTCCGCGATCGCCACATTGGCTTCGCTGTGTGCGATACGGTAGGCCAGCGCCTCGGGCCCGAACAGCATCGACAGCGGCATGGCGATGGCGCCGAGCTGGTAGATCGCCATATGCGCGATCACGGTCTCGATCCGCTGCGGCATCACGATTGCCACGCGGTCGCCGCGCGCCACGCCCAGTGCGCGCAGCGCCGCCGACAGGCGGTTGGCTTCGGCCTGGATATGGGCAAAGGTATGCGCGTTGCGGCGGCCGTCCTCATGCTCGGTATAGACCGCGATGCGGTCCATCGTGGCCGGGTCGCGCGCCCAGCGCCCGCAGCAGGCCTCGGCGATATTGAAATGCGGGGGGATTTCCCAGCGGAAGGATTCATACAGGGCGCGATAGTCGTCGCGCCGGCTTGCCGGCAAGGCAGCTGCGGCCATCCAAGGTCTCCGGTAGGTCCGGCTCGCGCGGCCACGGGGCCCCCGGAATGGCGGCGGCCGCTATAATGCGCGCAAGCGAACGATCGTTCTATTTTGCGTGGGCTTCCCTCGCCAGCCCCCGTGGCGCCGCGCCCGGCGGCAGGAAGACCCGCGCGCAAGGGTGGAGACAATGACAATCAAGGAAACCTCGCGGTCTGAATTTATCACGTTGCGCGGACTGCGCTACCACGTGCGCCACTGGGGCCAGCCCGGCGCGCGCAAGCTGTTCATGCTGCATGGCTGGATGGATGTGTCCGCGTCGTTCCAGTTCCTGGTCGACCACCTGCGCGGCGACTGGCATGTGATTGCGCCGGACTGGCGCGGGTTTGGCGAGAGCGACTGGCCCACGCGCTACCCGGGCACGCAGTCGTACTGGTTCGCCGACTATATCGCCGACCTGGAGGCCTTGCTCGACCACTATGAGCCCGACGGCCAGGTCGACCTGGTCGGCCACAGCATGGGCGCCAACGTGATCTGCCTGTATGCCGGCATCCGCCCGCAGCGCGTGCGCCGCGTGGTGGACCTGGAGGGCTTCGGTATGACGGCGACGCGGCCGGTGCATGCGCCGAAGCGCTATGCGCGCTGGCTCGACGAACTGCGCACCGGCTCGGCGCTGAAGACGTATGACAGCGTGGACGGCGTTGCCGCCCGGCTGCAGAAGACCAACCCGCGCTTGCCCGACGACCGTGCCGCCTTCCTGGCCGCGCACTGGTCGCGCCGCAATGCGGAGGGCCGCTGGGAGATCCTGGGAGATCCGGCGCACAAGCTGGTCAACCCGATGCTGTACCGGCTCGATGAGGTGATGGCGATCTGGGAGCAGGTCAGCGCGCCAGTGCTGCATGTGGAAGCGCGCGATTCTGCAACGCTGCGCAATATCGCCCACAAGCAGGCCATCGACGAATTCAAGGAGCGCTTCCGCGCCTTCCGCGACTTCCGTGAAGCCGTGGTCGATGATGCCGGCCACATGCTGCATCACGACCAGCCCGCGGCGGTGGCGGAGCTGGTGGAATCGTTCTGTAGCGCGGTGTGAGCGCTGGCGCCGCCGCTCAGGCGTGCGTCAGCTTTTCCTTCAGCGCGGCATTGTTGCTGGTGTGCACGTGCACCAGCGCCTTTTCCGGGAAGGCGTAGTGGTAGGCGCGGCGCAACGCCAGCGCGGCCTCGTGGAAGCCTGACAGGATCAGCTTCTGCTTGTTGGTGTAGTAGGCGATATCGCCCGCGGCAAAGATGCCGCGGCGCGAGCTTTCATAAGTGGTGGTGTCGACCAGGATGCGGCCGGCGCGCATGTCCATGTCCCACTGCGCGATCGGGCCCGGCTCGGACACCAGGCCGTACAGCGCCACCAGTTCATCGGCGGGCAGCACCGTGCTGCCGTCGCGGGTGCGCACCTCGACCTCGGTCAGCGGGCCGTCCTGGCCTTCGGTGCGCAGGGCGCCGAGCATGCCGACCACGAAATCCATCTCGCCGGCCGCCACTGCCTCGCGCATTTCCGCGACGGTGCCGTCGGCCGCGCGGAAGCCTTCGCGCCGGTGCAGCAGAGTCACGCGCGCGGCCACCTTGCGCAGCGCGAGCGCCCAGTCCAGCGCCGAGTCGCCGCCGCCGGCCACCACCACGCGCTTGCCGGCAAAGCGCGACACATCACGCACGGCGTAGTGCACGTGGCGGCCTTCCAGTGCCGGCGCTTCCGGCAGCGATACACGCTGCGGCGCAAACGCGCCCGCGCCGGCGCAGATCAGCACCGCAGAGACATCGAAGCGCTTGCCGCCGTCAGTGGTGACCAGCAGGCGCTCATGGGCGGCATGCCCGTCAGGTGCCGGCTGCCGCGGGATTTCGGACAGGCTCTCCGCGCGCTGGCCGAAGTGCATCGGGAAAGCGAACGGCGCGCATTGCTCCAGCAACCGGTCGACCAGGTCTTGCGCCAGGCAGCCCGGCACGGCGGGGATGTCGTAGATCGGTTTTTCGGGATAGAGCTCGGTGCACTGGCCGCCGGCCCGGTCGAGCACATCGATCAGCTCGCATCTGAGGCCGAGCACGCCGGCCTGGAACGCGGCAAAGAGCCCGACCGGGCCGGCGCCCACGATCAGGACATCGGTGGTGGTGACGGGGGTTGGTGCGAGAGGGGTAGCGGTGGACATTGGGCATGGCGGGCACGCCAGGTGCCCGCAAAAAGACGGTGCAAGGCCCGACTATACCCCGCACATCGCCCGTTTCCGCCCACGCCAGCGTTGCCGGCAGGGCTTTGGCATGGCTTTCCAGGGGGCGCCGGCGTCACGCATGGAGGGGACGACGGGAGTAGAATGGCCCCATGCAAAACGCCCACGCCATCAATGCCGACCTGCATTGCCATTCCACCGTGTCCGACGGCACGCTGGCGCCGCGCGCCATCGCGGAAATCGCCCGCGACGCGGGTGTCGCGTTCTGGGCCCTGACCGACCACGACGAACTGGGCGGGCAGGCCGAGGCGCGTGCCGCGGCCGAGGAATTCGGCATGCGCTATGTGCCGGGCGTGGAGATCTCGGTGACCTGGGCCGGGCAGACCGTGCATATCGTCGGCCTGCAGATCGACCCGCACTGCCCGGAACTGATCGACGGCCTGACCGATACCCGCTCGGGCCGCGCGCGCCGCGCGCGCGATATTGCCGAGGCGCTGGCAAAAGTGGGCATCACAGGCGCCTATGAAGGGGCGCTGCAGCACGTGGGCAACCCGGACCTGATCTCGCGCACGCACTTTGCGCGCTGGCTGGTCGACCAGGGCCGTTGCGCCACCGTGGGCGAGGTCTTCAGCGAGTACCTGTCGGAAGGCCGCCCCGGCTATGTCGGCCACCGCTGGGCCAGCCTGGCCGACGCAGTCGGCTGGATCCGCGCCGCCGGCGGCATCGCCGTGATGGCGCACCCGGGCCGCTACAATTACACCGATACTCAGCACGACGCGCTGTTCGATGAATTCACCGCCCTGGGCGGTGGCGCCGTCGAGGTCGTGACTGGCAGCCACACGCCCGACCAGTACCGCCGCTATGCCGCGGTGGCCCGCCACTACGGGCTGCTGGCCTCGCGTGGCTCGGACTTCCACGGCCCTGGCGAAGGGCGCGTTGAGCTGGGCAAGCTGCCGCCGCTGCCGTCGACGGTGACGCCGGTCTGGCACGACTGGTAGGTGCAAGCCCGGCCTGGCCGGGGTACCCCCCAGATTCCGCTCCGATCTGTCCGAATCCGCCACCCTGGTCCATGTCACAGTACTTCGAGATCCATCCGCTCAATCCGCAGTCGCGCCTGGTCAAGCAGGCCGCCCAGATCCTGCAGAAGGGCGGCCTGATTGCGCTGCCGACCGATTCCAGCTATGCGCTGGCCTGCCGGCTCGACGACAAGGCCGCCGTCGAGCGCCTGCGCCGGCTGCGCGGCATCGATGACCGCCACCACCTGACGCTGATGTGCCGCGACCTGTCCGAGCTCGGCAACTTTGCGCGCGTCGACAACCGGCAGTACCGCTGGCTCAAGGGCGCCACGCCGGGCCCGTACGTGTTCATCCTGGAGGCGACCAAGGAGGTGCCGCGGCGGCTGTCGCACCCGGCGCGCAAGACCATCGGCGTGCGCGTGCCTGAACACGCGATTCCGCTGGCGCTGCTGGGCGAGACCGGCGAGCCGCTGATCTCGGCCACGCTGCAGATGCCGGGCGACGAAGAGCCGCTCAACGACCCGGCGGAAATCCGCGCGCGGCTCGAGAAGCAGCTTGATCTGGTGGTGTGCGGCGGCCCGGCGCCGGCGCAGCCGACCACGGTGATCGACCTGACCGGCGGCGAGCCCGAGCTGATCCGCGCGGGCCGCGGCGACGTCGGGCGCTTCGGGCTCTGACTTCCCCGGGCGCTGCCACCCCGCCTGGCGGGTGCACGAGCGTGCGCCTGGGCGGCGCCGGGCCGTTACAATAGGGGCCATGGATTCCTCCCTTATCCAGACCTTCGCGGTCTATGCCCTGCCGGTGCTGTTCGCCATCACGCTGCATGAGGCCTCGCATGGCTACGTGGCCAAGCTTTTCGGCGACGACACGGCCTATGCGCTCGGGCGCGTCAGCCTGAACCCGATCCGCCATATCGATCCGATCGGCACCATCGCGGTGCCGCTGCTGCTCTACATCATGACCAGCGGCCAGTTCGTGTTCGGCTATGCCAAGCCGGTGCCGGTGGCGTTCGAGCGCCTGCGCAACCCGCGCTGGCACGGCATGTGGGTGGCGCTGGCCGGGCCGGCCAGCAATGTGGTGCAGGCCTTCGTCTGGGTGCTGCTGGCCATCGGCCTGACCTGGGGCGGCGTGCGCGAGCCGTTTTTCGGCGAGATGGCGCTGGCGGGCGTGCGCGTCAACCTGGTGGTGGCGGCCTTCAACCTGTTCCCGGTGCCGCCGCTGGACGGCGGCCGCGTGCTGACCGCGCTGCTGCCGCAGGGCATTGCCCGCGCGGTGTCGCGCATCGAGCCGTACGGCATCTTCGTGGTGCTGGCGCTGGTGGCCGCGGGCGTGATCACCACGATCTGGATGACGCCGGTGGTCAATGTGCTGATGTCGCTGATCGAGCTGATGCTGCGCCCGATCGTGATGCTGCTGCATTGACGTGCAGGGGAACGCCATGACGCTATCGCATGCCGGGCTTTCGGCGCCATCCCCCTGGGTTGCCCGCTGGGCCCGCCTGCTGCGCCCCGGCGCGCGGGTGCTGGACCTGGCCTGCGGCAGCGGCCGCCATGCCGCCTGGCTGGCGGCACGCGGCTACACGGTGCTGGCCGTCGACCGCGACGGCGAGGCCATCGCCGGCCTGCCGGCCGGCGTGACCGGCCGGGTGGCCGACCTGGAGCAGGGCGCCTGGCCGCTGGCCGGCGAGGCGCCGTTCGACGCCATCGTCGTCACCAACTACCTGCACCGGCCGCTGTGGCCGCACCTGGCGGCGGCACTGGCGCCCGGCGGCATGTGGATTTATGAAACCTTTGCCGCGGGCAATGAAACCGTCGGCAAGCCGTCGCGGCCGGATTTCCTGCTGCGGCCGGGCGAATTGCTCGAAGTGGCGCGCCAGCATGGCCTGCGCGTAGTCGCCTATGAGGATGGCCTGGTCGAAGTGCCGAAAACAGCCTTCGTGCAGCGGATATGTGCGGTGCGCGAGGCGGCTGGCGGCGCCGATGCGCCCGCGCCGGCACGCTACCGGCTCGACGCCTGAGCCAGGCACGGCGCTGTCGGCGAGAATGCCGCTGCACACGTTGAAACAGTTGGTATCAACCCCTGTCCGGGCGGCGGTCGAGGCGGCCTGCGGTTCCGGTACAATCCCGTTATTCGCATCCCGAATTCCTTAACGTTATGACACAGATTACCGGCAGCATTGTCGCCATCGTTACCCCGATGCATGAAGACGGCAGCCTGGACTTCCCGGCCCTGCGCGCACTGGTCGACTGGCACGTGGCCGAAGGCACCGACGGCATCGTGATCGTGGGCACCACCGGCGAGTCCCCGACGGTTTCCGTCGAGGAGCACTGCGAACTGATCCGCGTTGCCGTGGAACAGGCCGGCAAGCGCATCCCGATCATCGCGGGCACCGGCGGCAACTCCACCAAGGAGGCCATCGAGCTGACCGCCTTCGCCAAGAAGGTGGGCGCCGATGCGTCGCTGCAGGTCGTGCCGTACTACAACAAGCCGACCCAGGAAGGCATGTACCGGCATTTCCGCACCATCGCCGAAGCGGTGGAGCTGCCGGTGCTGCTGTACAACGTGCCGGGCCGTACGGTCGCGGACATGAACAACGAGACCATCCTGCGCCTGGCGCAGGTGCCGGGCATCGTCGGCGTCAAGGAGGCGACGGGCAATATCGACCGCGCCGCGCAGCTGATCAAGGACGCGCCGGAAGGCTTTGCCATCTACAGCGGCGATGACCCCACCGCGGTTGCGCTGATCCTGCTGGGCGGCCACGGTAATATCTCGGTCACCGCCAACGTGGCACCGCGCAAGATGCACGAGATGTGCGTCGCGGCGCTCAAGGGCGACGTCGTCACCGCGCGCCGCCTGCACATGGAGCTGATCGGGCTGAACAAGGCCATGTTCATCGAGGCCAACCCGATCCCGGTCAAGTGGGCGCTCCAGCAGATGGGCAGGATGGAAGGCGGTATCCGCCTGCCGCTGACCCCTCTATCCGAGGCCAACCACGACTATGTACGCAAGGCACTGGCCGCCGCCGGCCTGCTGGCCTGATCTTTCGCGGCGTCCTGCTGTCGCACCACCTACTAGGATTGCGTGTCAATGAAACTGAAGCTTAACCGCCGCGGGGCGCCGCAAAT